>NZ_JANFYZ010000018.1 GCF_024460775.1 Desulfovibrio desulfuricans
TTAGAAGACGCCAATACCCAAGGACTGGGTGTTGCACTTTGAACTTGAAACCGCGCGATAATTATTTTATTAAAAAAAATTAAATTGAATTATATCAGTTGGGAGCAGCAAGCTCTTAAATGGCTGATTTTTGATATGATTTTTAGTTTTTATATTATATCTATGCACATTGATGTAATTTTGTGTAATTTATTTCTTTCTATGCTTATCATGAAATGTAAAAAGCTGGGAGTTTATTTGTATTATGGCAGCCATTTTGGGCTATTTTTTATTTTTACAGTAATAATGTGCGATAAATTGCGGTTGAAGCGCCGGCGCACCCCTAAATATGGATGGCATATTCTCTAAAAGCTATTTATATTGCCCTCCTTACGCTTCAAGCGCCCCGGTTTGATTGTGGTGTCATTTTTCGTTTATTGGGTTGACACAAATTGCTTTATCGAAATAGTGTTAGTGCTGAATCCTTATAGTTCAAAAGTTTTTTAACTTAATATATCGCGGAGTGAAGATGGACGATTTTTTGAAGGGTGCTTTGGAAATTTCCAAGGCTCAGGCTGGCGTCAGGGTTATGAGCGCGGAAGAAATAACGGCCTTTGTCCAAAAGGTTGCTGGCAGCATCAGGGCTGTTGCCATGGGCGAAGCCACTGGCGAACCCGATTTTGATGGGGCTGTTCTTGAAGCCAGAAAATCGATCAAGGAAAAGAGCGTTACCTGCCTTGAGTGTGGTAAGAGCTTCAAGATTTTGACTAAACGTCACCTGGCTACACACGGCCTCTCCACAGAAGAATACCTTGAAAAGTGGGGCTTTAAAAAGGGTACCCCGCTTGCCTGCAAGGCTTTGCAGCGTGAACGCCGCAAAAAAATGAACGACATGAAGCTGTGGGAACGGAGAATGACCGCCAAGAAGTAATTCTGCGGTCTGTCTGTCAGCAGCCTTGTTTTTGCGTTCCCCGCCTTATAGGGCAGGGGAAAGAAGCGGCCCACTTGTGGGCCGCTTCTGTTTGGGACACCGGTTAGGTTTTTGCGGGCAGTTTTTGCATTTTTTTTGGTTTGGCGCATAATTGCCAAGGATTGCAGCACACCAAACTGCCGGGTAACCCCGGAAAAGGGCAAGGGCTTTCATGAGCACAGCAGAAGCGCCGCGCCGCGCCATTTTTTTGGACCGCGACGGCACCCTGAATCACGATACTGGCTATATTCACCGCAAGGAAGACTGGCAGTGGCTGCCGGGCGTGGTTGAAACCCTCAGGCGCTTTCATGCCGTAGGGTATCTGCTTGTGGTCGTGAGCAATCAGTCGGGGCTGGCGCGCGGCATGTTCAGCGAGGACGATCTGCACGCTCTGGAAGCATGGGTTAATGAAGATCTTGCGGCGCACAACGCCGTTATCGACGCGTGGTATTATTGCCCCCACCTGCCGGAGGTTACTGGCCCTTGCAACTGCCGCAAGCCAGAGCCGGGCCTCATTCTGCAAGCCGCTGCCGATCTGAATATTGATCTTGCACGCTCCTGGATGATTGGCGACCGTGTGCGCGATATGCAGGCCGGGCTGGCCGCCGGGTGCAGTTGCGTGCTATTGCGCCCCCCGGTGGGCGCGTACGAAGATAACGTACCCGTGCCGGAAGGCGTAAAGGTGGTGCCGCATCTGGCCGCCGCCGGGGTGCATATTCTTGCGCCTGAGATGCGGGCACACAGGCTTTCCCGCCTGCCTGGCGGCTGTGGCGCGCACTGTGGGGGAAAGCACAGCTCTGACAGTTCCGGCCTCCCCGGCTGTGGCGGTTCTGGTTGTGAGGACGGGCCTGACAAAGCATAATTTTTATGTACAGGCAGGCTTGGCATTTTAGCCCTGCCGTGCCTGTAGATGCACAAGGCCCCTGTCTGACAGAATCTGCGTTGGGTGCAGTTCTTTCAGGCAGGGGCCTTTGCGTGAATTTAATACGTGGGGGGAGCGGCGTCAGTGCTGGCGGCTGCCGAGTGCCCGCCTTTGCCGCGCGGCTGGTCGCATCAGGTGTATTGCGGTTCGTTTTCCTTAATGATCTGAAAGGCCTTCATGGCCTTGATGGTGCCAGGCAGGCCCTGATACTTGGTCACTCCGGCGACCGTGCAGTTGAGCATGTCTTCGTGGTCGGTATCAAGCACGATAATGTCGCCCACCTGCATGCGCAGCAACTGGTTGCCCGTGATGGTGGTGCGGCCAAAATGCACCTTCATCTCCACCGGGGTTTCCAGCAGGCGCTCTTTAAGGCGCGCCACCCATGCGTGGTCAACTTCGAGGCGTTCGGTCTGAAAGCTCGCATGCAGTTTGGAACGAATGGGTTCAATGGTGGCGTAGGGCAGGCAAATAATCATGGAGCCGAGCGCCGTATCCAGCTCGACCTCAAAGGTGATGACCACCACAACGTCGCTGGGGGGCACAATGGCGGCGAACTGCGGATTGATTTCGCTGCGCACCAGCTCAAGCTTTACGTCATGCACTGGCCGCCAGGATTCTTCCATGTTCTCCAGCGCGATTTTGACAATCTTGTCCACCACTGCCTGCTCAATGCGCGTGAATTCGCGGCCTTCAACCTTGGGCTGGGAGCCAGCGCCGCCAAACACGTTTTCCACCAGGGCAAATACCAGACGCGAATCAACAACCATGATGGCATTGCCGCGCAGGGGATCCATTTTGAAAATATTGATGGAGGTTGGCACCGGCAGCGAGCGCATGAACTCGCCGAACTTGGTCATATCAATGGATATGGGGTTCAGCTCCACGCGCTTGCGCACAGAGTTTGAAAGGGCGTTGGTGCAAAGCCGTGAAAAACGGTCGTTAACGATTTCAAGCACGGGCATGCGCCCGCGGATGATGCGATCCTGATTGGCAAGGTCAAAAGACACAATGCCGGAATCGTCTTCCTGCGTTTCCGCTTCGTTTTCGATTTCCCCGCCGGAAAGCCCGCGCAGCAGGGCATCAACTTCGTCTTGCGCCAGAACTTTATTCATACCAGCCTCGGAACAGTCGTGAAAATGTGTGTTGCGGCGTGTTTTTCCGCACACGACCACGCAGATGGAATATGCAAGATAAAGGCCAGTTTGACAAGCCGTACAGCGCCTTTTGCCAGAGCAATTGCCGCACGGCAGGGGAGTGCGCCACGCTTGCCTTTACCGGGCCTGTCAGGCACTCTTGGCGCATGTTTGTACGTCTTTTTTCGGCCAGTGACCATGCCCATGCAGACCCATGCGGCGCTGCTCCAGCCGCGCCATCAGTGACTATTGCCGCAAGGCCGGGGCAAAGCCTTTCGCAGGCCATCTGGCTTTCGGGGCTGGTGCGCCCTTTGCCCCTGTGCGGCGGGCTTGGGCGTTGCGGGCGCTGCCGCGTGCGTTTTGTGCGCCATGCGCCGCCCTGCCTGCCTGCGGAGGTGGACGTTTTTTCCGCCTCGCAGCTGGAGGCTGGCTGGCGTCTGGCCTGTCGCCGTCAGGTGCCAGACCCTGACACGACTGCGGAGGGCGCTGCTGCGCTTGATCTTGAGTTGCCGCCGGAGAATCTTGTTCTGCCAGCGGGAGCGCAAGAGACAGGGCGTTTGTCCGGTCGCGGCGCGGCGCGGCAGATTCTGCCCCCAATGACGCCGCCGGATTTGGCTCTGGCAGTTGATCTTGGCACTACATCCCTGTGTTGGCGGGCGCTTGATATGCAAGGCCGGGCAGTGGCTGAAGGCCGTACGCTCAATCCGCAGGCCGGGGCCGGGGCGGATGTCATGTCGCGCCTTGCCGTGGCGCGCGTGGCAGAAGGGCGCGCCGTGCTGGCCGGGCTTGCCCGGCGGCAACTGCTGGGCATCATGGATTCGCTGGCGAAGTCGGGCACGGGGCGGGTGACGCGGTTGTGTCTGGCTGCCAATACGGCCATGACGGATATTTTTCTTGATCGCGATGTGGAGGGGCTGTGCGCAGCGCCGTACAGGCTGACGCACAGCGGCGATGAAACCGTTGCCCTGACGGATTTTCCACCTCTCTATGTACCGCCGCTGCCTGCGCCCTTTGTGGGCGGCGACGTGAGCGCGGGGCTGGCCGCCCTGCTGGAGGCGGATGTTCCCCGGCCCTTTGTACTGGCCGACCTTGGCACCAACGGCGAACTTGCACTGGTAACCGAGACTGGACAGTTGTGGCTGACCAGCGTACCCCTTGGCCCGGCTCTGGAAGGTATTGGGCCTGAATGCGGCCAGCTGGCTGGCCCCGGTGTGGTAACGGGCTTTACGCTCACGCCCCTGGGGCTTGCTGCGCAGTTTTATGAAAGCGCGTCCCCGGATGCAGAAAATGCAGCGGATGCGGCGCGTCACCATGCTGCGCAGGGCGCTGTTTGCCCCTGTCCTGCCTGCCAGAGCGCAAACGCGGGGCAGAACCCTGAAGGGCTTGCGGCAGGTTCTGCGGCTGGCGCTGGAGTTGGATCTGCGGGAGCTGTAGCGCGCGGCATAAGCGCCACAGGATACCTGTCCCTGCTGGCCTTGCTGCTGCGCGCAGGAGCTCTGCGCAATGACGGGCAGTTTGTGGCAAATCCGGCCATGCCGCTGGCGCGCAAGCTGGCTGCCGGGCTGGAGCAGCCCAACCTGGCGGGGGAACCCCCATCATCCGGCCAGCCCCGGTCAGGCGCGCGCCTGCGCCTGCCGCATGGCCTGTGGCTTGCCGCCGCTGATGTGGAGGCCCTGTTGCAGGTCAAGGCCGCCTTTGCTCTGGCGCTGGATGCGCTGCTGCGCGCGGCGGATATTCCTGCCAGCAATGTTGCGGCAGTGTGCCTGGCTGGTACGCTGGGCGAATATGTCAGGCCGGACGACCTTGAAACTCTGGGCTTTGTTCCCGCTGTTCTTGCCCCGCGTGTTCGCGCCGTGGGCAATACGGCGCTAGACGGAGCCGCGCTGCTTGCGCTGCACAGCAAAAAAATTCCGCCTTTGGCCCGCATGTGCCGCGAGGCCGTGGTGCTTCCCCTTGTAGACGAACCGAATTTTCACACCGATTATCTGCGCCGTATGCGCTTTGGAGTATAAATGTCCGCGAAAGACGATTCTTTTAACGATTCCGATCGGCGTAGCCGCCGTTCCGGCGAGGGCACCAGCCAGCCCCGCCGCCAGTCCCCGCGCAGACCTGACGACAGGCCCGTGCGGCGCGATAGCGCGGACGGCAGATTTGCAGGACGCGATGACCGCAACTCTGGCCGTCAGGACGACCGCCGGGATAACCGCCGGGACGGGCGTGCTTCTGACCGCCGTGACGACAAGCCCGGCAGTCGCCCCAATAGTCGGCCCGGCAGCCGCCCCTCAAGGGGACAGGATGAGCGCCGTGATGCACGGCGTGATGGGCGGCGAGAAGACCACCGCGACAATCGCCGTGACGACCGCCGTCCCACTGACCGCCCCGCTGATCGGCGTGATGACCGCCGTCAGGATGGACGCTCGCCCAACGCACCCAGGGATCGCTACGGCAGGCCTGCATTCCGGCCAGAGAAGCGCGAGGGGGACAGGGACTTCGCTCCTGGGCAGCGTAACTTCGAGCGCCAGAATCAGCGCCCCGCAGCGCGTTCTTTTGAATCGGGGGCCTGGCCTGCCGCCAGAGCGCTGTTCCCGCCGCTTTCGGCTGAAACCCAGCGCATTCTGGATATGCTGCCCGAAGCCCTGGCCAAGGTATGGCCGCTCAATACGGCGCACAAGCGTTCGTTGCCCGATGACGTGGCCCAACTTTCGCGCCTTCTGACTACAGAACGCGCCGGGCTGGCGCGCCCGTACTGGAGTTCCCCGGCCTCCATCAGCGCCTATCTGTATTATTTTCTTCCCTGGAATCTCGTGCGCCTCACGCGCCTGCTGGCAAGCCTGCCCCTGGCCGACCCCCGCGCGGTGGCTCCGCAGGGTGGCGAGGCCCTGCTGGTGGACGTGGGCTCAGGCCCGCTGACCCTGCCGCTGGCCCTCTGGTTGGCAAGGCCTGAATGGCGCAGTGCCCCAGTGCGGGTGCTGGCGATGGACACCTCGTCCCAGCCGCTTGAACTAGGCAAAACCCTTATGGAGGTTCTGGGCGAGCTGACGGGCCAGCCCGTATGGCCTGTACGCGTGGCCCGTGCGCCTCTTGATCAGGTCGTGCGGCAGGCCGCCCCTCTGCTTTCTGGCGGGAGGGCGCGTCCGTGGCTGGTCAGCGCCGCCAACGTGCTCAACGAACTGCGTTTTGGCAAAAAGCGTTCACGCGGCGCAAGCGCCATAGAAGACGAGGACGAATTTGATTCGCTGGATGCCGAGGGCATGGATATTGACGGCAATCCCGCTGCGGGCGAGGCTGATGGCGAAAAGCCCGAAGGCTGCCGCGAGGATCGGCTCGACAGCTTCCTTGAATCCCTGTCGCCGCTCTTTGACCATGCGGACTCGCGCGGCGAGGCGACTGCGGGCAGCCCTGCCTCTGTTGGGCCTTCCCTGCTGTTTGTGGAGCCCGGTACGCGCCTTGGCGGCTCCACCATCATGCGTTTGCGCCAGCTTGCCGTTGACGGCGGGCTGACGGCCCTTGCGCCCTGTACGCATCAGGCTGATTGCCCATTGCTGCGCGGCCAGGGCGGGCGCACATGGTGCCACTTTACCTTTGGCAGCGAAGGCGCGCCGCTGTGGCTTGAAGACCTGTCGCAGGCTTCGGGCCTTGGTAAAAGCGGCCTGAGCCTCTCGCCCCTCTTGCTTGCCGCCATGCCCGAGGCAGAAGCGCAAACGTCCGGTTCCCTGCCCGTCAGGGTGCTTTCTGCCCCCTTTTTGGTGCCGGGTCTGGCGGGCAGGGCTCGCTACGCCTGCTCTGGCAAGGGGATACTGCTGCTGGAAAATGCCGAGTGTCTGGCCTCTGGCGATGAACTGACTGTTTCCATTGCTGCTGGCGCGCCACGCGACCGCAAAAGTGGCGCTTTGCAGGTGAGCCCTCCGGCGCAACAGGGGGGAACCCCCCGGCCTGAGCGCCGCCCCGGTGCTGATGAACAAGGGCGCAGGCCCGTGCCATACAACAGGGACAACAGAGAAGGCGGCAGGGATGGAACCCGTGATGGCACCCGCGAAGGCAATAGACCCGCAGGAAAGGGCTATCCAGACCGTCCGTCCCGCGCCCCGCAGGGCGACCGCAGCCAGGGGGACGACCGCAGAGGGCAGGGAGGGCGTCCGCCCCGGCCGCAAGGCAATGACCGCCCTCAGCGTGATGATCGGTCAGGCAGGGATGACCGCCGTGGCCGTGACGACCGTCCGGACTGGAAAGGCCGCCAGGATCGGCAGGGTCAGCCAGACCGTTCAAACCGTTCAGATCGGTCTGAAGGCTCGGACAGGCCTGATCGGCCCAACCGCCAAGACCGTCAAGACCGCAACAACCGTCATGACAGACCGGGCGGACAGGACAGAAAGGGCCGTGGAGGCTCTTCTGACAACCGTTCTGGCGACAGGCGCCCAGGCGACAAGCGTTCTGGCAAGCCCACTGGCCCGCGACGCAATAAACGCTAGGCACGCAGGGCATCAGTATCGATGATTGCGCCTTTTGCGCACGGGGTCTTTTATCAGCGAACTTCAGGGGGGCTTGTGCCCCCCTTTCCAGTGCATGACGCACCATAGCTGCTCCCCATTGCAGAATTTTCAGTTCAGGATGTTCATGGCTCCCTGCGATACCTCGGGGCATTTCCCACCTCCTTCGGCTGGGTTACCCGCACAATTTTTGTTCAAAAAAACTTGCCCCGCATATCCGCGCCACTGGCTAAAAAACAGGCGCGGAGGCGGAGGATTCTAAAGTTTTTTGTTGCTATTGGTTATTTTTATTGATAATTTATACAAATAATTTAGTATGTTAATGGTAGTATGCGGGTTTTCAGGGGCTTTTATTTGCATAGGTTCCGTGTATACTCAGCACTTATTATCAAACGCCGTATCTGAGCCGCCATGCTGCGGCTTCTGTTTTGCGGTTAGTCATACGGAAACTTCGGAGCCGCCCCGGCGGCTGCATACCTTAAATACGAGGCTGTTTTTTCATGCTCACAATGCCCAAGAATTTGCCGCAGCCACAGTTGAAACCCAATACGGAAGTTGTTCTGCAAAAGCGCTATCTGCGCAAGGATCTGAGCGGCAAGCAGGTGGAAACCCCGCGTGATCTTTTCTGGCGGGTGGCATCTTGCATTGCCGCCGAGGAAGCCAAGTACAACCAGTCCACCTGCAAGGGCGACGTGCTGGCGCGCGATTTTTATGATCTCATGACCAGCTGGAAGTTTTTGCCCAATTCGCCCACGCTCATGAACGCGGGCACAGATCTGGGGCAGCTATCGGCCTGCTTTGTGCTGCCGGTGGGCGACTCCATTGAAGAAATTTTTGATGCGGTCAAATACGCGGCCATGATCCACAAGTCTGGCGGCGGCACAGGATTTTCCTTTTCGCGCCTGCGCCCCAAGGATAGCCGCGTGGGTTCCACCGGGGGCGTTGCCTCCGGCCCGGTATCCTTTCTGCGCATCTTCAACACCGCCACAGAGCAGGTGAAGCAGGGCGGTACGAGGCGCGGGGCCAATATGGGCATTCTGCGCGTGGATCACCCTGACATCCTTGAATTTATCCGCGCCAAGGAAAAAGAGGGCGAGTTCAATAACTTCAATCTTTCCGTGGGCCTGACAGAAGTCTTCATGCGCGCTGTTGAAAACGACGAGCATTACGACCTTGTGGCTCCCAATTCCGGCGAAGTTATCAACCGCCTGCGCGCGCGTGAGATTTTTGAACTGCTGGTCAAGAAGGCATGGCAGTCCGGCGATCCGGGCATTGTGTTTCTTGACCGCATCAACCGCGACAATCCCACGCCTGACCAGGGCGAGATAGAATCCACCAATCCCTGCGGCGAACAGCCCCTGCTGCCCTACGAGGCTTGCAATCTGGGTTCCATCAACCTTTCGTGTTTTTACGTTCCCGGTCACAACGATGCGGCTGACCCGGCGCGCGACGGCATTGACTGGGCCGAACTCAAGCGCGTGGTGCACCTGTCTGTGCGCTTTCTTGACAACGTCATTGATGCCTCGCGTTTTCCGCTGGACAGCATCACTGAAACCGTGCGCAAGAACCGCAAGATCGGCCTTGGCGTCATGGGTTTTGCCGACCTGCTCTATCAGCTTGAAATGGCGTATGATTCGCAGCAGGGCCTTGAGCTTGGCGAGCGCATCATGGCCTTTATTCAGGAGGAAGGGCACAAGGCCTCGGCCCAGTTGGCTGTGGAACGCGGCGCTTTCCCTGCCTACGCCACGTCCGTGTACGCCAAAAAGAAGCTTGGCCCCTACCGCAACGCCACGGTAACCACCATTGCGCCCACGGGGACGCTTTCCATCATCGCGGGTTGCTCCTCCGGCGTGGAGCCGCTGTTTGCCCTGTGCTTTACCCGTAATATTCTTGACGGCGAGCGCCTTGTGGAGGTGAACCCCCATTTTGAGGCGGCCCTTGCCGATGCCGGACTGTTCAGCCACGAACTCATGGATGCGGTGGTTGCCAAGGGTTCCATTCAGGAAATGGATTACCTGCCCGCCAAGCTGCGCAAGGTCTTTGTTACGGCTATGGATATCGCCCCTGTGTGGCATTTGCGCATGCAGGCGGCCTTCCAGCGCCATACCGACAATGCCGTGTCCAAAACCGTGAACCTGACCAACAGCGCAACGGAACAGGATATTTTTGATATTTACTGGCTGGCCTATCAGGAAGGTTGCAAGGGCGTGACTGTGTACCGTGACGGCTGCAAGAGCATTCAGGTGCTGGCCACGGGCGAAGGCCAAAAGAAAATGGACGGCGAAAGCGGCGCTGAGCCTGTGCAGTCTGGCCTGTCTGCTGCTCAGGTCGGGGCTGGCGTGCGCAAGCGCCCCGACATTGTGTGGGGCTTCACGCAGAAGGTCCCCACCGGGCTTGGCGTGATGTACCTCACCGTTAATGAGGTTGACGGCCAGCCCTTTGAGGTTTTTGCCACCATCGGCAAGTCTGGCCGCTCCATCACGGCCAAGGCCGAGGCCATTGGGCGCCTGGTGTCGCTGGCCTTGCGCTCCGGCGTGCATGTGCGCGATGTTGTGGCCCAGATCAAGGGTATCGGCGGCGAGCACCCCGTGTTTCGCGGCAAGGGGCTGTTGCTTTCCATCCCCGATGCCATCGCCTGGGTGCTGGAAAAGCGCTATCTCAAGGACGAACACATCGGCGACGTCAACGATCTGCAAGCCCAGAACTGCCCCGAATGCGGCGAGCCGCTGGTTTTTCAGGAAGGCTGCCTCATCTGCCCCGGCTGCGGTTTTTCGCGTTGCGGGTAATGATTGGGACTGACTGACGGCAAGATATTTTGCTGGGTCTCCTGGCCCAGGCGGGCCAGAGCGGTTTTATAAAAATCCGCGCGACTGTGCCCGATGGCTCGGGGCAAGCAGCAAACAGATCAGTAATATCCTTGCGGGGGAGGGCGCTCTTTTGTACAAGAGGCACTTCCCCGCACTGTTATTTCATAAGCGGTTTACACCATGAAATGGATTACGCATCAGGCCACGGCTGTGGCGGCGGCGTTGGCGCTGCATCTTCCCTGGGAGGGCGTGGCGGCGGCTTGCGCTGGCGCGGTGCTGCCCGATGTGCTGGATCAGCGCATTGCGGGCCTCGCACCCACCCGCAGGGGCCGCCAAAAAGTGTTCAACGCCATCCACCGGGGCACAACCCACTGGTTTGGCTGGTGGCTGGCGGTTTGCGTAGCGGCTTTTGCCCTGTCGCCTGCCAGCCTTGGTTCCTTGGGCAGGGATGCCCTGCTCGGCCTGGGTTTTGGCGGGCTGAGCCATGTGCTGCTGGATATGCTGACCCCTTCAGGGGTGCCGCTGACGCCCTTTTCGCGCCAGAACAAGCTGTCGCTCAAGCTGTGCTCCACAGGCAGCCTTGGTGAATACTGTTTTCTGGCCTGTGTGGCGGGCGCAACGTGGCTGTTTTTTCACGAAGACCTGCTGCGTTTGACCCGCAAACTGGGCCACGGAAGCTGGTTCTGATCCGGCGGATCCCCCCGGCGCTGACTTTTTGCATACACAGGGCGGCATAGATGCTGGTCAAAATTTTTCTTACGCCACTGCTTATCCTCATGTGCCTGCTGGTGGCCCGCCGCTGGGGCTCGTTTGTGGGCGGCGTCATTGCTGGCTTGCCGCTCATTTCCGGCCCTGTTTCCTTTTTCCTCACGCTGGAGCAGGGCGCGGCTTTTTCTGCCGCAGCCTCATTCAACACGCTGCTTGGCGTGCTGGCCTGCACGGCAACAGCGCTCATCTATCCCTGGCTTGCCGCCTGGGGCATGCCCTGGTTTGTGGCCCTGCCTGCGGCCCTGTGCGGATTTTTTGGCGGGGGCTGGGCTGTGCTGCACCTGCCGTTCACGCACTTGTGGGCAGTGGTGCTTTCCTCATTTTCTCCGGTGCTGGTGCTCGCCTGCCTGCCAAGGGTTTTGGCCCGGTGCAAGCAAGGTCATACGCTGTCCGCAGGTGTGCGCGTTCCCATACAGATGGCCTGCGGGGCCGGGCTGGTCTTTGCCGTGACAGAGGCCGCCCACTGGCTTGGCCCTGGCTGGAGCGGGGTGCTCATGTTTTTTCCGGTCATGGTCTGCTCCATTGTGCCTTTTGCCCACGCCACTCATGGTGCGCCTGCGGTAGTGAGCATCTTTCGCGGCATCATGGCTGGCTGGTTTGGCTGCATAGCCTTTGCAGTGGTGGTGATGACAGGGGTTGAGCATCTTTCCCTGTGGCTGTGCTACGGGCTTGCATCGGCTGCCGCCCTGCTGGCCAGTACGGTGGTTTCCCTGCTGGAGCAAAGGTTGCAGCAAAGACATGCCGCAGGCACAGAGGCAGAATCATAACCCTGTGGGCAGCCTGATCTGATGTGGTGATGGGAGAAACTTTTACTGCTACAGAGGATGCCGCGCTCTGGCCCCGGACAGTTGCGCGAGAAAGCTTGCGCAGCCAATAAATGTTTCAGGGGGGTGGTGGCCCTCCCCCGAACATTTCAAGCTTGGTTTATCCCGCAGAATCAGGCTGTGCCGCGCTTGCGGCGAAGCCTTTGCAGTACTGGCTCCAAAGCCTCGGGCGCGGTCTGCCATGCAAGGGGCAGAAACAGGGCCGCAAAGGCGCAACTGCCCAGCATCAGCACCACGCAGGCTTTGAGGATGGGGGATAGCGTAAACGAGCGCATGCAGACCTCGGAGACCCACCAGCCCGCCGCCGTGGCGGGCAAGCTGCAAAATATCACCCGTGCTGCCAACCCGGTCAGGCCCGTAAAGGCCCCGCTGCCGTGGCGGCGAATCCATATGCCCACCAGCCAGAGCACGTACAGGCTCACGCTCAGGCCCGAAAGAGTCGCGATGGCCCACGCCCCGTTGGGAACAGCCCACCAGTAATACATGGGTATGCACAGCGCCGTCATGATGCTGCCGGTCACAGCCGGGGTAATGGTGTCGCCGTGGGCGTAGTAGGCGCGCACCAGAACCATGTAGATAATCCAGAAGGGCGTGGCGGCCAGCATGATGCGCGTGAGCGGCAGGGTAGCCAGCGTGTCTGCGAGGCTGAAGCGCCCGCCCTGAAAAATGACGCCCAAGATGGGCCAGCTTGTGGCCGCCATGCAGAACGCGCAAGGAATGATGAGGGCAACGCTGGCCCGCAGGGCCGTGCGCAGGGTGGAGTTGAAGCGTTCGGTGTCGCCCTGCGCCAGCAGCGCCACCAAAAAGGGATAGGACGCCACAGCGGCGGCCTGACCTACCAGCCCCACAGGAACCTGGGTTATGCGCCGCGCGTAGTTGAGCAGGCTCACCGCGCCATCGCCCGCCAGACTGCCGAAGACCCGCAAAAACTGCTCATCCAGCATCATGATGGTCTGTCCCAGCATGAGGGGCAGGGCCGTGAGCAGGAATTTGCCCATGAGGGGGTGCCGCCATTCCATATGCAGGCGCAGACCCTGCTGGGCCGCCACCCGCAGGGGCAGCACAAAGGTGCCAAGGGCCGCGCCAAGGGTCACGCCCACGCAATAGCCGGTCATGCCGTCCATGTGGGCCAGCAGGCCTGCAGGCAGAGCGGCCTGCGCAGTCTGCGTGGTTGCCAGCCAGGGCAGCAGCAGACCCACGGCAATGATGGCCCCGTTATAGATCAGCGGGGCCAGCGCCGGAACGCGGAACTGACGCCGCATGAACAGCAGGGCCGTGACGCATGCCCCGCACAAAAAGAAAATCTGTGCGGGCAGGATGATGCGCATAAAAAAGGCCAGCCGCGCCCACTGCTCCGGCCTGAAGCCGGGGGCCACCACCTGCGCCAGCCAGGGCGCAAGGGCCATGCCGCCAAGAGTCAGCAGGGTGGAGGCAGCCGCCATCCAGCAGAAAACGCAGGAAAAAAAGCGCCATGCATCCGCCTCATCCTCCTGAAACCTGCGGGTCAGCAGGGGGATGATGGTGATGGACATAAAGCCGCCAGCCAGCAGATAATTGATGATGTCCGGAACCACAAAGGCGGCGAAATACATATCGGATTCGCCGCCTGCGCCGAACTGCCAAGAAATGATCTTGTCGCGCGCAAGGCCCATGAGGCGCGAAAGAACAGTGCTGGCCGCCAGTATGAGCGCGGCTGCGCCCATACGCTGCTGTGCGGAAAGCAAGGCCATCAGCGGCCCCGCTTTTTGCTGCCGTTGCCCGCGCTGCGCCCGCGCGCGCCAGAACCGCCGCTACCGCCCTTGCCCTGGCCTCCAGCCTTGGGGCCTCGCTTTGCCCCCCCCTCGCTGCGGCGGGCCTTGCCCTTTGCTCCACCCTTGCCCCCGCTCTTGCTGGACTCGTCGCCGGGAGAGGTGATCTTCCAGCCGGAGCGCGAACCTCCGGGGCGGCTTGTGCGTCCCGGTTTTGCGCCGCCTTTGTGAGCTGGCTTGCGGGATGTTTTGCCTCTGCCGCGCCAGTTGCCCTGCGCGGCCTTGGGCAGTTCCAGCGGCATGAGCCGGATTTCAAGCCGACCCAGATTCACTTCCGCCAGCGCGACCTCAAGGCTCTGGCCCATGCGCCACATGACGCCGGAGCGTTGGCCCACAAGGCTCATGGTGCGGGGGGCAAAGTCGTACCAGTCATCCCCGAGGTCATCAATGCGGATCATGCCCTCCACTGGCATGTCGGCCAGTTCCACAAAAATGCCAAAATCCGTGACTCCTGCCACCATGCCCTTGAAGTGCTCGCCCACGCGGGGCAGCAGGGCAAGGCAGCCCATGCGGCGGTCCATTTCGCGTTCGCAGGTCATGGCCGCGCGTTCGCGTCTGTTGATCTGGTCGCTGATGCGCAGCAGCTTCTGCCCAGCGGGCAGCGCGCCCACGCCGATGCCCAGCGCGGTTTTGAGCGCCCGGTGGGTCAGCAGGTCGGCATAGCGGCGGATGGGCGAGGTAAAGTGGCAGTAGGCCTGCGAAGCAAGGCCAAAATGCCCTTCGTTAAAAGGCTGATAGCGCGCCTGCGGCATGGCCCGCAGGCAGAGGCGGTTGACCAGAAATTCCTGATCAGTACCCTGCACGCGGGCAAGAATGCCCTGCATGGCTGCGGCGTCCGGGCGGGGTGGCAGGTCTTCCATACCCACGCCTGCGAGGGTGTCAAAAAGGCTTTCCAGCCGTTCCGGGTCGGGCAGGGGGTGCACGCGGTAGAGAAAGGGCATGCCCACATCACGCAGGTGGCGCGCTACGGCCTCATTGGCCGCGATCATGAATTCCTCAATGAGGCGGTGGGCATCGTGCCGCTGACGGTGTCCGATCCAGACCACGCGCCCGGCTTCGTCCAGACGGCTGTCTGCCTCGGGCAGGTCAAAATCAAGGCTGCCTCGCTGGCGGCGGGCATCGCGCAGGGCCGCATACAGGGCAAAGGCCCTTTGCAGCATGCTGATGACTTCTTCACCGCGCGGGTTTTGGCGCAGGGCGGCAAGGGCTGCAGCATCGTTGTCGAGCATGCAGGCCTTGACCTGATCGTAGGTCAGCCGCGCCGCAGAACGCATAACCACCTGCGCAAAGCGCGGTTTGCCGGGTTTGCCCTGCGGGGAAAATGGAATTTCCGCCAGCATGGCGAGGCGGTCTTCATCCGGGCGCAGGCTGCACAGGCCGTTGGAAAGGGCCTCGGGCAGCATGGGTTCCACGGACTTGGGGAAATACCAGGAGTTGCCGCGCGAGAGAGCCTCCGCATCCAGCGCGCCAGTGCTGCCGTTGCCGCGCGGGCGCACGTAGTGGCTCACATCGGCAATGGCCACGCGCAGCAGCCAGCCGCCGCCGGGGCGGTCTTCTACCTCCACGGCATCGTCAAAATCGCGGGCGTCCGCGCCGTCAATGGTCACAAGCGGCAGGGCGCGCACGTCTTCGCGGTCATGCATGTCTTCAGGCGTGGGGCCGCTGGGCAGGTGCTGGGCTTCAGCCAGCACCCCGGCAGGGAAGTCGCGCGGAACCTCGTGGTTGAGTTTGACCAGTTCCTCCTGCACTGCCACATCGTCCTCCCGCCCGTAGTCGCCCACAATGCGGGCTGTCCACAGGTCGGAGGCCAGGCGCTGCACCGGGGCCAGCAATACCAGAGTGCCCGGCTCGGGGGGCGTTTCGCCAGCAGCCAGCTCCACGCTGAAATTTACGGAGAGGCGCGCATCCGCCGGACGGCAAAAAAGTGTATGCCCTGTGCGGTGGGCGGCATGGGCGGGGATTTCCTTGAGGCCGCGCTCCACAACTTCAACAATGCGACCTTCTGGGGATGGGCCGCGCGATGCGCCGGGGGAGAGAGCCACGCGCACGATATCCTGATGCCAGGCTTCGCCGGTCAGCGCAGCGGGGATATACACATCGCGCGCGCCGGTAAATTCCAGCTGGCTGTCACGGTTGTTTTCGCCCTCGGCAACCGGGCGCATGGGCGTAACAAAGCCCCCGCCGTCGCGCAGCGAACTGAAACGGCCCGTAATGTGCTTGAGGGCTTCGGGGCGCGCCCAGAGGCCGCCTCGCAAGCGCAACAGGCGGCCCTGCTCGGCCAGCGTTGTCAGCGCGGCTTCAAGGTCGCCCTTGGCGCGGCGGGCAAGGCCCAGCACACGTAAAAGACCGTCCACGCGCATGGGGCGCGACTGGGCGGAAAAGGCCTCCAGCAGTTCCTCGCGTGAGGGAAAGCCGGGGGTATGGGCGGAAGCGCCGGGCGCTCCGCGTTGGGATTTTTTCTTTTTCATAGAGTTCCGTAGTGCGAAAGAAGGGGGCAAAAGGCTTGGCCTTTCGCCCCCGATCGCTCAAATTTCAGGCTGCGTTGGCGCAGTGCCGCATCACTCGCGGTTGCCGCCGAACAGGCGCAGCATCATGAGGAAAAGGTTGATGAAGTCAAGGTAGAGCGTCAGCGCGCCAAGGATAGCGCCACGGCGCACGGCGGTGCCGTCTTCCATGGGGGCGTTTTCGCCAAACCGGCGCAGCTTCTGCGTGTCATAGGCGGTCAGGCCGGTGAAGATAAGCACGCCAAGGCAACTGATGATAAAGTCCATCATGCTGCTCTTGAGGAAGATGTTCACCAGCGAGGCAATGATAATGCCTATGAGGCCCATGAACAAAAAGCTGCCCATGGACGTGAGGTCGCGTTTGGTGACAGTGCCGTAGACCGACATGGCAAGGAAGGTGCCGGTGGTTACCAGAAACGCGTTGGCGATGGACGCAATGGGGTAGACCACAAAGATGGACGAAAGCGTCGCGCCCGTGACGGCGGAATACAACAGGAACAGACCCGTGGCCGTGCCGCCGGACATTTTGTGAACCGCCGCCGAAAGGGCGATAACAAGACCGAACTGGGCCACCAGCATGAGAACAAGCACAATGGTGTTGCCAAAAATGGCCGCCTGCACGGCAGGCGAACTGGCAACCGCGTAGGCTACAACTGTGGTTACCGCCAGACCGGCCGTCATCCACTGATAAACCTGACGCATGTAAAGGGAAGCAACGCTGGTAGCGGAGCTTTGAGCAACACTGCGGCTGTATGACATTATATCCTCCGAAAAGCAGTTGAAGGCGCTCAGTCCGTTCGGCGGCTACGGCTCCGTGCCGCAGTGCCGTCGGGCGGGCTTGAAGATTGTCTTCTGCCTACAAGTATAATAACGGCAGCGGCATTTAGCAAGGGCCGGAAGGGGAAAGTTCGGCGCTGGCGGCTGCGCCATGTGGCGCTGGAAAGGGGGGCGGTTGCCGTCTGCCCTGTGTAGTCTGGCCCGGCCATTCCGGCCTGATGCAGCCCTGTCTTATGTCGCCTAGTCAACCGCCCTTGCTGCGTGTACGGCAGCGTGCTACCTTGCGGCCTGCCGGGGCAGACCCGGCACATCATATTGCGAGGAGTAATCCATGAAATCAATTCGTGTTTTTTTTCGTGCTGTTACGCTGACTCTTTGCTTCGGTGCCATGCTTGCTCTGGCAGGGCAGGCCCAGGCTGCTGACCCTGATCCGGCTGTGAAGCTTGAAACCAACCTCGGCGACATCGTGGTGCGCCTTGATGCCCGCAAAGCGCCCATCAGCACGGCCAACTTTGTGCAGTACGTCAAATCCGGTTTTTATGACGGCACGGTGTTTCACCGCGTTATCAAGAACTTCATGATCCAGGGCGGCGGCTTCACCCCCGACCTGAAACAGAAGTCCGCCCGCGCCTCCATCCGCAACGAAGCGGACAACGGCCTCAAGAACAAAAAGTACACAATCGCCATGGCCCGCACCAGCGAACCGCATTCGGCATCTTCGCAGTTCTTTATCAACACCAAGGATAACGACTTCCTCGACTTCAAGAGCCAGACGCCGCAGGGCTGGGGCTATGCCGTATTTGGCAAGGTCATCAAGGGGCAGGAAGTGGTAGACAAGATCGCCGCCGTGCAGACCGGCAAAAAGGGCTACTACGACGACGTGCCTATGGAAAGCGTGATTATCAAGAAGGCCGTTATCGTGGAATAAAGCGCAAAAAATGATCATGCGGCGGCGCTGCCGCCCGCGTGCAGACGGAGGGTTCGTTGAGCCCTCCGTTTTTTTATAGCTCGGAGCCAGCGCTCTTGGCGTCGCCGTGGTCAGGGTCTGTCTGACTGCGGCTTTTTTCATACATGTTGCCCCAGGCTTTCAGCGATTCCATGATGGGCACAAGCGAGACGCCCAGCGGCGTGAGTGAATAATCCACACGCGGCGGCACCGTGCCGTAGACCTTGCGGTGCACAAGACCGTCTTCTTCCAGTTCGCGCAACTGGCGTACCAGCATGCGCTCGCTGATTTCCGGCAGGGATCGCCGCAACTGGCTGAAACGGATAACTTCCTGCAATGAAAGAAAATAAATAACCAGTAATTTCCACTTGCCCCCAATGAGCTGCAAGGTCAGTTCAAAATGGCAACGGTAATTGCCCTGTACGGGCGGGCAAATGTCGGGAGTGTCCATACGCTTTCCTGTTTAAAGCTATACTATTTGTCAGTACCTGTTATTGACGTCATTATATGAATTTTTTGTCAGTACTTCAACTTTTGCAGATTAGGCATAGTATGGAGGCAAATCTGGCACTGAGGAGAAACATCATGAAAGTACTGGCCATAAACGGAAGCCCCAGAAAAAACGGCAATACGGCTCTTTTGCTGCATGAAGCGCTTGCGCCTCTAAGCGAGGCTGGTTGGGAAGTGGAAACTGTGCAGTTGGGCGGCAAGAAGATTCAGGGCTGCCGCGGTTGCGAAAAATGTGCGGAGCTGAAAAACGGGCGCTGCGTTTTTGACAACGACATGCTCAACGAACTGCTGCAAAAAATGTTGGCGGCGGACGCCATGATCCTGGGTACGCCCTGTTATTTCACGGACATGTCTGCGGAGCTGAAAGCGCTGGTGGATAGGGCCGGATTTGTGGCCTATGTGAACGGCGGGTTATTTCAGGGCAAGATTGGCGCGGCAGTGGTGGCTGCCGGGCGGGCCGGGGCAACCCATGCCTATGACAGCATCAACCACATGTTCCTGATGTCCAAGATGCTGGTTCCCGGTTCAACATACTGGAACATGGGCTTCGGCCATGCGGAGGGGGAAGCGGCAAAGGACGCTTTTGCGCTGGAAAATATGCGGCATCTGGGCAGGGCCATTGACTGGCTGGGCAAGGCAGTAATCCCGCATATGGCGGAATATCCCGCCGCGTAAACGGCAAGCCCAGGCGCGTGGGCGTAGAAAAATCAGGCGGGCAGGGAAAGCAGTTGAATACGGACTCTGGCGGACGCTACTTGCCCGCCATGGCCGCAAAGCGGCGCACGGTCAGGTGGCATACGGCCACTGCCAGCGCGTCGGAGGTATCCAGCGCCCAGTTGGCGTTTTTGACGTTGAGCAGGCGTTGCACCATAAAGGCCACCTGCTCCTTCTCTGCCCGGCCCGTTCCCACAAGGGATTTTTTGACAAGGGTCGGTTCATAATCGCTGATGGTGAGGCCGTGCGCCGCGCAGGCGGCCACGGCAACGCCCCTCGCCTGACCAAGCTTGAGGGCCGAAGCCGCGTTCTTGGCGGTAAAGACCTGCTCGATGGCGGCTTCTTCCGGCTTGAGGCGGGCCAAAACTCCCGAAAGTTCATGGTAGATGCGGGCGAGGCGGTCAGAAAATTCCTTTCCTGCCGAGGCCGTGCGCACAACGCCGCAGTCCACCAGTTGCAGCACGCCCGAAACCTCGCGCACCACGCCCCAGCCCGTGCGTTGGGAGCCGGGGTCGATGCCGATGACTGTTACAGACTGCATGGCCCGTTAAAGCAAGAATGAGGTAACAATGTAGTCAGCCGCAAGAATCAGCACGCAGGAAATAACCACGGCGGAGGTGGTGGCGTTGCCCACGGCCTCCGGGCCAACGCTGTCGCGCCTCTTGTTGGTGTAATAGCCCTGGCGGCAGCAGATGGTGGTCACAAGCAGGCCAAAGAGCACGGCCTTGATGAAACCGCCGTTCACATCCGTTGCCGTCACCGAGCTTGTGATGCGGTAAAAATACGCGCCCTCGTTGATGCCCAGCATGAGCACGCCCGTGAGATAGCCGCCGATGATGCCGATAACGTCAAATACCGCCGTCAGCAGCGGAAAGGCGATGAGCGATGCCAGCAGGCGCGGGCTGACCAGATAGCCCATGGAATTGATATCCATGACGTCCAGGGCGTCAATCTGGTCGGTAATGCGCATGACGCCGATTTCTGCCGTCATGGAAGACCCGGCCCGGCCCGTGAGCATGATGGCCGTGAGCACCGGCCCAAGCTCGCGGATCAGGGTGAGCGACACGGCAGAGCCGAGCATGCCCACCGAGCCGAACTTCACCAGAGTGTAGTAGCCCTGAAGCCCCAGCACCATGCCGCAGAACACGCCGATCAGCATGATAAGAAACAGCGACTTGGAGCCGATGACAAAGAGCTGCTGCATGGTGCGCGGAAAAATCTTGGGGCTGGCGAATATCTGGGCCAGACCTTCAAGCATGAACAGTGCCGTGTTGCCAAGAGCGTCTATGCCGTTCAGGCAGGGGCGGCCTATCTTGCGCAGAAAATCGCCGAAAGTTTCGGTTGCGGTCATGGTTTGCCTCACCGCCCTGATTTTTGCGGTTTGCTTGAAACAGGTTTTTGCGAAATCTGAATGGGTACGCCCAGCTTCATGTGGCGCAGGTCTTCACGCAGGTTGAAGGCATCGTCTTCCGTGCCGCGAATGCTGACCATAACCAGCACGAGCTTGCCGTTTTTCTGGGTGCGGGTGCGCAGGCCCTTGCCTTCCAGGCGGGTGCGCAGCTTGTCCGCGTCTTCGTCAGATTTGAATGCAGCCACCTGATATACATAATCAAACTGAGGGCCCGTCTTGGCGGGTGCGGGTTTTGCTGCCTGCACCCCGTTTTGGGCGTTGGCCTGAGCGCCTGTTTGCGCGCTGGCTTGAGCGCCCTGTCCCTGCGCATTCTGGTTGGCGCCGGGCTTGATGCCCCAGGCCGCCAGACTGTTGCCCGAAGGTTGCGCAAAGGGATAGGCCCCCTGCGGGGATTGCTGGCCCTGTTTGCCCTGGGGAGCCTGCGCGGCTGCTTTCTGCCCCTTTTGATCCTGCCCCGGTTTGCCGGGTTGGGGCGCGCCTGCGGGCATTGCCTGATTTTCCTCAGCGCCGGGGGCCGGATTCTGGGCATCGGCGGTTTCCGCCTGTGCCGCCGGAGCTGCCGCGTCAGGCGCGGGGGCCTCTGGGGCAGGCTTGGCCTTGGGCGCGTCCTTGGAAATCATGCTGGTCATTTGCTCCACGCGCGTTTCAGGATTTTGCCCGCGCCCAACCATGAATCCCATAAAAAATGACCAGCCCACTGCCACCACAAGGATTGCGCCCAGCAGGGCAAGCATTGGCCCCGAAAGGCGGATAACAAAACGGCGCTTTTCGCCCGAAGGCTGGGAAACGACGGATTTGCGGGGTTTGCGTAAGGGGGCGGCCATTCATTATCCTCCGTCGTGCGGTAATCTGTGGGGGCCTGGTTTAACCGTTAAGGCGCATCCTGTCCGGGGCAGGCAGAGCACACGCAAGGCCTCGTTCAAAACGCGCCTTAACGGCTACAGGCACAGAGCAGATCTGTCGCACGCCGAATATTCGACGTTTATGAAACAGCGGAGATGATTCTGCGGAAGTGCCCCGCAGGAGTCATCTGGCGGATCGAACCGGCGCTGTTTCCGTTTGAGAACAGTTCAAAATTCAGTTTGTACGAATGTTACATACTTTCCGGGGCGCTCACGCCAAGCACGTCCAGACCGTTGCGCAGCACCTGACCGATGGAGCGCAGGAGGGCAAGGCGGGCCAGGGTGCGGGGCGCGTCATCGGCCAGCAGCACCTGATGCCTGGCGTAGTAGCTGTGCAGCTGCCCGGCCAGTTCCGTGAGGTAGGTGCTCACGTGATGCACGCCAAGCGATTTGGCGGCGGAGGCCAGCATGTCTTCAAACGTGGCGGCCTTGCGCAGCAGGGCCATATCTTCGGGCGTATCCAGCCCGTGCAGCAGGTCTGCATCCGCCTTGGCGGGCAGCACAAAGCCGCGTTCCTCAGCCCGGCGCAGCACGGCGCAGATGCGCGCGTGGGCGTACTGCACGTAGTACACCGGGTTGTCGAGGCTGCGCTGCTTGGCGAGTTCAAGGTCAAAGTCCAGCGGGCTGTCGCTCTTGCGCGAAAGAAACATGAAGCGCGCTGCGTCAACGCCCACTTCCTTGATGACATCAGCCAGGGTTTCAAACGTGCCCGCGCGGGTGGACATGCTTACAGGCTGGCCCTCGCGCAGCAGGTTCACCAGCTGGATAAGCACCACGTCAAAGCTGTCCTGCGTTTTGCCCATGGCCGTGATGGCCGCGCGCATGCGGGGGATGTAGCCGTGATGATCCGCGCCCCAGATATCAATGAGCCAGTCGTAGCCGCGCTGGAATTTGTCGTGATGGTAGGCGATGTCGGAGGCAAAGTAGGTCAGGCTGCCGTCCGACTTGCGCAGCACGCGGTTTTTGTCGTCGCCCAGATTTTCGGTGGCAAACCAGTAGGCATTGTCTTTTTCATACGTATACCCGGCGGAATCAAGCGCGTCAAAAGCAGCGGCAACGGCCCCGCCTTCCACAAGGGTTTTTTCAGAGAACCAGCGCTGGTGCTCCACGCGGAATTCGTTGAGGTCGTCCTTGATGCCGTTCAGGATGTCGTTCATGGCCTTGTCGTAGCACACGTCCTGGCCTTCGGCGTCGGGCAGTTCCACGAGGGCGGGGTTGGCATCCAGCATTTCCCGGGCGATGTCGATGATATAGTCGCCCTTGTAGTAGTCTTCGGGCCAGGTGACGGGCTTTCCGGCCAGTTCCTTGGCGCGCAGCCATACAGAAAGGCCCAGCAGGCGCATCTGACGACCGGCATCGTTGATGTAATACTCGGTGTTTACGTCATAGCCAGCCACGCGCAGCAGGCGGGCAAGGCTGTCGCCCACGGCAGCGCCGCGCCCATGCCCCACATGCAGGGGACCAGTGGGGTTGGCGGAAACATATTCCAGCAGCACCTTTTTGCCTGCGCCGCCCGTGCTCTTGCCGTACTCCTTGCCCGCAGCTTCAATGTCGGCCACGGTGCCGTGCCAGAAATCCTGCGTGAAGGTCACATTGCAGAATCCGGGGCCGGCGGCTTCGGCATGGGACACCTCGGGGCAGCGCTCCACAAGCTTCTGGGCGAACTTTTGCGCCAGCTCGCGGGGGTTGGCCTTGGCTTCCTTGGCAAGCAGCATGGCGGAGTTGACGGAAAGATCGCCGTGCTTGGGGTCGCGGGGCGGTTCAATCACGGTTTTGACGGGCCAGGCAAGGCCTTCTTCTTCAATGATGGCCTTGAGGGCCGTGCGCAGGGTGTCAATGGCGCGCATAGTGCTGGTGTCCTTTATTGTGCAACGGTTGCGGCTTAACGCCTCGGGCGGCCCGGGGCACTGCCGCCGGGAACCCCGTTTCAGGTTCATGCGCAGGCCGATTGCGGCACTGCCGCACGGGGGCGCATGAAGAAAAAGTTTCAGGCAAGGCGGGGAAGGCCTTCCGCATGAAAGGCCTTTCTCCGCAAAAATCTATCCTGCAAAGGCCGCCGCTGTTTCGGCGTTGTTGACGAGCTCAATGGCAAGGTCTTCCGCCGTGGCGGTTCCCGCGAGGCAGGGGGCCACCATCTTGCCGAGCACGGCCTTGGGACCAAGCTCCAGCCAGCGGCGCGCGCCGTCGGCATACTGGTTGCGCACCGTGTCTATCCACTGCACGGAGGATGTCATCTGCACAAGCAGGCTTTCGCGCGCGCTTTCGCCATCTGTCACGGCCTTGCCGTGGGCATTGCAGTATACGGGAAATTGGGGTTTGCTCCACACGGCCTTGCGCAGCAGGGGGGCAAGCTCCTTGTTGGCCTCGGCCATCATGGGGCTGTGGAATGCGCCGCTGACCTTGAGTTCAAGGCCACGGCCCTTGCGTTCCTTGGCCTTCTGGCAGGCCAGAGCCACGGCGGCCTTGGCCCCGCTTATAACAAGCTGGCCGGGGGTATTGTAGTTAGCCACCAGCAAAAGCTCGCCGCACTGGGCAACGGTTTCGGCCACAATTTCTTCAATGGCGGACTGATCCAGCTTGAGCAGAGCGGCCATGCCGCCCTTGCCGTCGGGATCGGCCTCGGCCATGAGGCGGCCACGCAGGGCAGTAAGCTCAAGGGCGCTCTCGGCAGAAAGCACGCCAGCAGCGGCCATGGCGCTGAACTCGCCAAGGCTGTGCCCGGCTGCGCCGCACACGTTGGCGCGCGCGGCAACTGCGCTCCAGAGGTTCAGATTCACCACGGTGAGGGCGGGCTGGAGGGCGCGGGTGTCGCTCATGGCGGCATCATCGCCTTCCCAGTAAATTTCGCGCAGGGGCAGACCACTGATGCGCTCGGCCTGCTTCCAGAGGTTCATGGCGTCAGAAGAAGTCTCGGCCAGATCGCGGCCCATGCCCGACTCTTGCGAGCCCTGGCCGGGAAAGAGCAAAACGGCTTGTGTCATGCGGGGTTTATCCTCCAGTGGCGCGCACATGCGCGCATTGGCGTGGCCTTGCGGCCTTGGGTTCGTTTAGGGTGCGCATTGCGCGCAAGCCCTCTTTTTTACGTTATCGGCGCAGGGCTTGCAAGTCCCGGTCTGCGGGGATATGACAGTGAACCCGGCAGAAACGCCGGAAAGGCCCGCAACGGGCGAACAAGCGCAGGAAAGGATCATGCAGCGACAATCGGTTGACAGAAAGGAATTGGCGCGTCTGGCGGCGGCCTCGGGCGCGGAAGTGCCGCAATCGGCCCTGGAGCCGCTGGCGGAATATCTTGAAATGCTCTGCCAGTGGAACAAGGCCATGAACCTGGTCGGCCCGCACACCTGGCAGGATATGCTTACCCGGCTGGCGATGGACAGTTTTCATCTGGCCGGTTTTCTGGACAAGCTCAATTTGCCCGAAGCTCCCCTGTGCTGGGATCTTGGCGCGGGCGCAGGCCTGCCGGGCATTCCCCTGCGTATGGCCTGGACGCGCGGCGCATATTATATGATAGAAGTGCGCGAAAAGCGCGCCCTGTTCATCTCCAGTGTACTTTCCCGCCTTCAGTTGCCCTCCACCCATGTATTCAGAGGGCCGGTGGAGCATTTTTTTCAGGGGCAGTATTACAAGGCGGACTGCATTCTGAGCCGCGCCTTCATGCCCTGGCGGCAACTGCTTGACCTCGCCAGCCCCAGGCTGCACGATAACGGCGTGCTGGTCGTGCTGGCGCTTGAGCCAGCCCCCAGCGAGTTGCCAGCGCCCTGGCGTCTTGTGGAGCAACACTCCTATGTTGTTGGCGGGCACGGGCGATGGTTCTGGGCACTTGCTCCCAGCGCCGGAGACGAGCGGCTGACCTATGATGCCGCAACGCACCAGGCTGGCTAGAGCACGTATACCTGAATGTTCTGACAAGGATTTGCCCGCAAATCCTGCCGAAAGCTCTGTGGCGAACCGCGCAGGGGGTTGTTCTGCGCGTTAATTGCCCAGGAACCGCCGCACAGTTTTTTGTCGCCATCTGCATGCCTGTATGAACAGGACCATGATTCTTACGGAGAACGCCATGCACCCCGCAGCCCATGCCTCTGCCAGCGCCGCGCCTGCCGGAAACGATGCAGACGAAACCCGGCGCACCGGGCAGCCGCAACCCGAATCGGAAACGCTGCCTGCTGCGGAACCAGCCTGTGCGGAGCAGCACGCCGCCTCACATGCCGTACACGGTGGAGCGCTGTTGCCCACTGGCGGCGCAAGGTTGCACAACGGCAAACGTTCGCTGCCTTCTGCGCGTTATTGGGCGCGGGGGCTGTTCTGGGGGCTGGTGACGCTTGCCCTTGCCTTTGCCCTGCGCATGCTGGAATGGCCCTGCTGGCAAAATCCGGAATACCGCCTTGGCAACGAGTGGTTGCTGGCCACGCACGATGCCTACACATGGGTGGCCGGCGCGGAAGATTTCGGCCTTGCCGTGGGGCACCCCATGGCTGTGATGCTCAAGGCCATGTCCGACCTCGTGGGCACTTCCCCCGCTGCCGTGGCCTTCTGGTTTCCTGCCTTGCTGGCGAGCTTTGTGGCTGTTATTGCCTTTGCCTGGGTGTGGGCGCTGGGCAGCATTGAAGCTGGCGTTGCCGCAGGCATACTCACGTCCATTGCGCCGGGCTTTCTGGCACGCACCCTGCTGGGATTTTACGATACCGACCTCGTAACCCTGTTCTTCCCCCTTCTCATGACCCTTGCCCCGGCCAGTTGGGCCATGCGCTATATGCTGCTGCCAGGCATGGTGCTGCGCCGTCTTTCCATGACTTCCGGCGTGGTGAGCCTGCGCCGCCTTTTTTCCCGCAATCAGCCCGTGGGCCACTGGACGCCGCGCCTCAAACAGGCTGAGCACATGGGCAATCCCCTGCGCTGGCAGTGGGTTGTGCTGCTTGGCTGTTCCGGCGTCATTTCGTGGTGGACGCAGGAATGGCATTCTGTTTTTCCGTATCTGATCCGTTACAATGTGGCCTTGCTGGCCTTTATGAGTTTGGTGATGGCCCCTCGCGGGCGGCGCGCCCTGCTGCTTCTGGGCAGCATGGCCTACGCTCTGCCTACGCTGGCAGGGCCGTGGGGCTTCAGTTTCAGCTTGTTGCTGCTGGCTGCGGGCACGAAGACAGGCTACCGCCTGCGCCGCCTGCTGTGCCGCCCATGGCTGCTGGCCCTTCTGCTGGCGGGCGTTGGTTTTTTGATGCTTCAGGGCGAAATTCTTACGTCCATTGTGAACCACATCAATGCCTATGTGAAACACACGGGCGATGTGAAAAGCACTGGCGGCGGGCTTTCGCTGGAATATCCCTCGGTCGCGCAGTCCATCATTGAAGTGCAGGATCTGGGCATCATCGAGATTTTCCCCTACTTCCATCCCTGGATGGAAGCTGCGGTGCTTGGCCTGCTGGGTTTTGCCCTGGTGGTAATACGCCGTCCGGGCGCGCTCTTTTTGCTGCCGCTGGCAGGGCTGGGCATCCTGAGCGTCAAGATGGGAGGCCGCATGGTCATGTTTGGCGCGCCCATCATGGCCATTGGCCTGACCTTGCCCTTTTACTGGCTGTTGCAAAGGCTGCTGCGCGTGGATCTGCGCGGCGCCGTGGCGGGCATTCTGACCAGCGGCGTGTTGCTGGCCCTGCTGGTAGCGCCCTTTGCCGATATGATCCCCGCCATGTCGCAGGGGCCAATCATCAACCGGCGGCATGCCGAAGCGCTATCGCGCGCCAAGGCCATGACCCCGCCCGACGCCATGCTCTGGCTGTGGTGGGATTGGGGCTATGCCGCCAACCACTTTGCCCAGCGGCAGACCATTGCTGATGGGGCGCAGCATGCAGGGCCGTCCCTCTATCTGCCCGCAGCGGTTTTTGCCACAGACAACCCACGCTTTGCGCGCCAGATCATCCGCTATACGGCCCAGTGCGGCAACGAGCCGGGCAACGTGTTTGAAGGTCTTGATGGTGAAGGCGCGCAGGCCCTCATGGACAGGCTGCGCTCGCCCGAAACCCCGCTCATTGAGAACAAGGGGCGGCTCTATGTGGTAGTGAGCTTTGAAATGCTGCGGCTTGGCTTCTGGATAAGCAATTTCGGCAACTGGAATTTTGTTACCCGTGCGGGCGAAGGCGGGGCGCTTTCCATCGTGCCGCAGGCTCTTGCCTACAAGCTTGATTCGGGCGAGGTGCGGCTTGAGGGCAACAGCAGTGCTATCTATGCATCATCCATCAGCGTGTTTGAAGAGACCGGCGTGACGCGCCGCAACTATATTCAGGACTGGTTTGACGCGCACCCCTCGGCAACGCCCGAGGAACAGCACGAATTTCTTTCCAAGCGCCGCAACATCAACTTTCTTTTCAACCGCGTAACGGACGAAAAGCTTGCCATGGATGCGGGCCTGTACAATTCGCTGATGGTGCAGCTTTTGGTGGGCGACCCGCAGGATCCCCGCGTTTCGCCCTATTTCAAGCTGGTGTACGACAACGTGTTCGCCAGGATTTACGAGGTCCTGTAGGCGGTTGCGCTTGCGGCCCGCCGCATGTGCAATCAAGGGCAGTCTAACTGGATGATTTTGCGCCAAGGGCAAGGAAAAAGGTTTTTTTGCGAAAGAAGTGTACTCTTACGGTACATGACTGGAGTAAAAATAACCTTTTGACGCAGCCAGTTGGACAAAAGAAGCAGTTAGAGACAGACCTCTAGTGGTGGTACGGAACCTTGCGCAGGATGCATTCCGCCCGGTAAAGCTGCTCAAGCAGCACCACGCGGGCCAGCTCGTGCGGCAGGGTCATGTGCGAAAGGCTGATGCAGCGGCTGGCGCGCTGGCGCACGGCTTCATCCAGCCCCCATGCGCCGCCCACGATAAAGCAGGCTCTGCCCTTGGCGTCGTGGTCCATCTGGCGCAGCATGTCTGCCAGTTGGGGCGAGGTAAGGTGCTGGCCGCGTTCGTCAAGAACGAGCGCTATGTCCTGCGGGTCGAGGGCCTCAATGATGCGGCGTCCTTCAAGGGCGTTGCGCTGATCCGGCGGCAGGGCGGAATCGCCGTCGCGTACTTCGGTTATGTCCAGCTTGCGCCAACGGGTGATGCGTGTGGTGTAGTGGGCTGCGGCATCCTTCCAGAACGGCGTTTTCAGTTTGCCCACACTTATGTATTTCAAGGGTTTGCCAGTCATGTCTTCTCATGTTTCGTTAAATATGGCGGATAGCGCGTCTGAACGCTGCTCCAGCCCGGATGCCGGGATGGAGCTTGCGGCTGCGGCGCGTTTTTTGCGTAACGGCGGCGTGCTCGTGTTTCCAACGGAGACGTTTTACGGGCTGGGCTGCCTTGCCGCCAATGCGGAAGCCGTGGCAAGGGTGTATCAGTTGAAGCAGCGGCCCGTCCACAAACCCTTGCCCCTGCTGGCGGCGCATGCGGCGCAGGTGGACGCGGTGGCGGAACTTGCCGCCATGCCCAAGGGGCTTTTGGCCTTCTGGCCCGGCCCGCTCACGGTTTTGCTGCCCGCGCGCTCCTGCCTGCCCCCCGCATTGGTCAACGGTCAGGGGCTTGCGGCGGTGCGCGTGACGCCGCATCCACTGGCTGCGCAACTGGCGGAGCAGGCTGGCGGCGCGCTTACGGCAAGCAGCGCCAACCTCAGCGGCGGTGCGCCCGTATGCTCTCCAGACAAACTTGATCCTGTCCTGCTGGAAGCATTGCGCAGCATGGCGCAGGGCATGCCGTGCCCTGCCGGGTGCGCGGCGCAGGATGCAAAAACAGAAGTTTTCCTGCCATTGGCGTTTGGTGGGCCGCTGCCCGCTGGCGGCTTGCCGTCAACCGTGGTGGAGCCGCTGAGCGGTGGGGATGGCGGGGCAGGGCGGCTGCGGATAGTGCGGGCCGGTGCTGTGAGTGCCGCAGCCCTTGAAGCTGCGGGTTTTATACTGGAGTGACCTCCTGACGGGCTACGCGGCGGAGGCCGCGTTTTTTACAAAAACCTGCCTGCGCACAAGAGAATTTAAATATCCGTCTTCACGCCGGGACAGGCCGTGCGCGGCGCAGATTTCAGCATAAGCTTCAGTCAGGCCGTCCTTATGTTTTGCCGAAGTCATGACAAAGGGATAGAGCAAGAGGCCCAAGCCCCGCAGACGTGGACGGGCAATATCCACCAGCAGAAGAATGCCATCAGGGGCAAGCATTCGTGCGGCATTGGCAATGGCGGTGCGCCGCGTTTGGGGATTTGCCTCATGCAGCGCCATGGCGGTCATGATGATATTGAACGTGCCGTCAGGAAAGCACGCTTCGTCCATGGACGCTACGCTGAAGTGAAGGTTGTTGGGATATTCTTTCTGGCGGTATTGTGCGCGGGCGATCTGGTTTTCGGCAAGGTCAAGGCCATGGATGCGGCATTGGGGGGAGGATTGCGCGGCAAGCGCAAAAGTCAGGGAACCTGTGCCGCAGCCAAGATCCAGAGCCGACATTTCCGGGCCAAGCGCCAAACCCTTGACCGCCGCCTCATAAAAAGACGCGTTCAGCCCGAACAGTCGGGCAAAAATATCGTAGCTCTGTCCAGAAAAAAGACCATTAAAAGCAGTACCCTTGTCAGTGTTCATAATACCTCGCATGGTGACCGAAGTCCGGTCTGTCTGGGTAACGTATGGATACCAAACATTAATGACCAGAAAAGCCTATTTGACCTCCACCGTGTTAAGCCTCGCAAGGAGTTTTTCAAGAAAATCAGCAATATCAGCAACTTCATCCTGTTTGCGTGTTCCCATGGCATCGTCCACCATGCAATCAAGCTGAGAATGAAAATCCATGTGCTGCTTATGCGCTGCCTTGCCCTTTTCCGTCAAAAACACATTCAGACGGGTCATTTTCAGCGGGTCCTTGGCCTTGTAGGCCAGACCCTTGCGCTCCAGCCTGCGCAACAGCTCAGAAACGCTGCCCTTGGTGACGCCCAGTTGCTCGGCCAATCCACCCACATGGATGCCTTCATTGTTGTGGATGGCCATGATTGTGTGGATTTCCGCCAGATGGATATCCACATCTGTACTGAATTTGCTGCACTGGCGCTCAAGCTCATAAAACCGGGTCACTATGCCCAGCAGCGAGATGCTGACTGGCGCGCTGCGCGTAGAGTGGGCGGCAGCATGCCCCATGGTTTTGATCATGGATTTCTGGATGCGCAGTTCAACGGCGGTTTTTTTATGGCAGTCATTTTTCATGGCGTTTTAGTATGGCATCCATACTTTTTTGTCAATCGCCGTGCGAAGGCGGCAAATAGCTGCGCTGCGGCATTTGTTTCCCGCGCTTGCGGCGCGGAGCATGCTGGCTTAGTATGCGGCAGTTGCGCGCAATGGCGCGAACCATACGGAGAACGCATGAAACGCCAGGTTGTCTGCCCGCATTGCGGCGAGCCTTATTCCAGCTACAAAAATCCCACGCCCACGGCGGATGTGGTTATCTATTCGCCTGACCGCGGGGTGGTCATCATCAGCCGCGCCAACGAACCCGTGGGCTTTGCCCTGCCCGGCGGTTTTATTGAAGAGGGCGAATGCGCGGAAACCGCTGCAGTGCGCGAAATGCGTGAAGAAACCGGGCTGGATGTGGAGCTGACCGGGCTTTTGGGCGTGTATTCCAGGCCTGACCGTGACCCCCGCCAGCACACGCTGACCGTTGCTTTTACAGGTAGACCGCGCAATCCCGAAGCCTTGTGCGCCGGGGACGATGCGGCCCATGCGGCGTATTATCCTCTGGATGCCCTGCCGCAGCCGCTGGTGTTTGACCATGCGCAGATCCTGGCAGATTTCAGGGCCATGCTCGCCGGCAAGCGTTCGCTTGCCGGCATACAGCCATCATTTGACGCGGTTGCCGGAGCAACCGGAACCTGCGGGGAAGGGACGCATTCATGAGTTATCGCAATCTTCAGGAATGCGTGGCCGACCTTGAGGCCAGTGGGCATCTGGTGCGCATTGAGGCCGAAGTCGATCCGCATCTGGAACTGGCCGCTATCCAGCGCCGTGCCTTCCGCGCCAAGGCCCCGGCCCTGCTGTTTACGCGGGTCAAGGGCACGCCGTTTCCCATGCTCTCCAACCTTTTTGGCACGCGTGAGCGTCTGCATTTTATTTTTCGCCGCAGCCTGCCTGCTGTGGAGGCTGTGCTGACCGCCAAGGCCGACCCGGCCGCAGCTATGAAACACCCCTTGAAGTCGCTCAGGGCTGTGCCCGGTCTGCTGAACATGCTGCCGAGTGTGAGCCGGGTGCGCGCAGATCAGGCGGCGGCAGTGGCCCCTGTGCTGGAATGCCAGTGCAAACTGGCCGACCTGCCCCAGCTTGTCTGTTGGCCCATGGACGGCGGCCCTTTCATTACTCTGCCCCTGGTGTACAGTGAAGACCCCGCCAAGCCCGGTGCGGATGCCTCCAACCTCGGCATGTACCGGGTGCAGCTTGGCGGCAACGAGTACGCGGCGGATGAAGTAGGCCTGCATTATCAGATTCACCGGGGCATAGGGGCGCACCACGCCCGCGCGCTGGAAATGGGCAAACCTCTGCCCGTGCATATTTATGTGGGCGGGCCGCCCAGCCTCACCGTGGCTGCTGTCATGCCCCTGCCCGAAGGGCTTTCTGAATTGCGCTTTGCCGGATTGCTCGGCGGCAGACGCACAGAGATGGCCGCTGTGCCGGGCTTGCCCCTGCCAGTGCTTGCGCAGGCGGATTTTTGCATCAGCGGGCACGTGCTGCCCCAGTGCAAACCTGAAGGGCCTTTTGGCGACCATGTGGGTTATTACAGCCTTGCGCATGATTTCCCGGTGCTCAAGGTGGATGCCGTCCACCACCGCAAAGGGGCCATCTGGCCCTTTACCGCCGTGGGCCGCCCGCCGCAGGAGGATACGGTCTTTGGCGACTTTATCCATGAACTCACAGGGCCGCTGGTGCCGCAGGTTTTTCAGGGCGTGTGCGACGTGCATGCCGTGGACGCAGCCGGGGTGCATCCGCTGCTGCTGGCCGTGGGCAGTGAACGCTATACGCCCTATGAGGAAGAGCGCCGCCCGCGCGAGCTGATCACTGCGGGTTTGCATCTGCTCGGGACCACCCAGACGGCCCTGGCAAAGTATGTTTTTCTTGTGGCGCATGAAGACGCGCCGGGCCTCACAGCCCGCGATGTGCCCGCCTTTTTGCGGCATTTGCTGGAGCGGGTTGATTTTTCGCGCGATCTGCACTTCATCACCCGCAGCACCAATGATACGCTGGACTACACGGGCAGCGCGCTTAACGAAGGCTCCAAGCTTGTGTGGGCCTCTGCTGGCAAAAAGCGGCGCGAGCTCGGGTGCGAACTTTCCGGCCTCGCCGCAGATCTGCCGCCTCTGCCGGATGGCTTTGGCCCGGTGCGCGTATGCGGCCCCGGCCTTGTTGCCATTGGCGGGCCGAAGCATGCCCTTGATCGCAGCCAGCCCGACCCGCAGATGGAAGCGCTTGCGCAGGCTCTGGCCCAGTGGCCGGGCCGCGAGGCCTTCCCGCTTGCGATAGTGGCGGACGATGCGGACTTTTGCGCCGCGAATCTGGATAATTTTTTGTGGGTGGCCTTTACCCGGTCAGACCCGGCCACAGACGTGTATGGCGCTCAAGCCGCCACACGGGCCAGGCACTGGTCGTGCGAATCGCCGCTGGTCATCGACGCACGCCTGAAGCCCTTCCATGCCCCCCCACTGGAAGAGGAACCGGCAGTCATACGCAAGGTGGAAGCCCTGGCAGCGCCGGGCGGCCCCTTACATAACTACTTGTAACCTGGGGGAGGCATCGGCATGAAAATCGCCCTATTGCAGTGCAATACCGTTACCGGCGACGTGGCCGGAAATCTGGAACGTATCATCAGCACCGCCCGTCAGGCTGGCGCAGCAGGAGCAAACCTGTGCGTTACGCCGGAGCTGGCGCTTTGCGGCGTGGCCCCCGGCCACTATCTCTGCGCTCAGGGTTTTGCGGCGGGTTGCCTCAAGGCTCTGGATATCATGGCCGCCGAACTCAAGGACGGCCCTTCTGTGCTGGTGGGCGCGCCTGTGCCCAGCGTGTATGCCTCGGGCCTGCTTTCCAACGCGGCAGTGCTGGTTGAAAAGGGCGGCTGGCAGGTTGTTTCGCGCAAGGTGTATCAGAATCAGGGTCAGAACAGCGTGGCCGAATCCACAGATGAGGACGCACGCTATTTTGATCGCGGCATTTCGTGCGGCATCGTCACCATGGGCGGCTGGCGCATCGGCGTTGTGCTCTGCGAGGATGCCCAGAGCGAAGACGCTTCGTTCTGGAAAACCCGCTACGCCAGCGGTCATAATCCGTTGATGGAACTGGTGCAGCGCGGCGTGGACGCTCTTGTGCACATGGCGGCGGCGCCCTTCAGCGTGGGCGCGCAGGAAACGGACGAACACCTGCTTTCGCACGTGGCGGCGCGGCATCATGTGCATATGTTTTCGGTGAACATGGTGGGCGGCAACGACAGCCGCGTGTACAACGGGCAGAGTCTGGTTTTTGATCCCACAGGGCAACTGCTTGCCCGGGGCAAGGCCTTTGCGGAAGACGTGCTCGTGGTGGACACCGCGCGCGGACAGGGTGCAGTAAAAACCCCGGAACCGCTGGCCACCTGCGTTGAGGAAGATTACTGGCGCGCCCTTGTGCTCGGCACTCGGGACTTTGTGCGCAAGTGCGGGGTGGAGAGAGGCATCGTAGCCATTTCCGGCGGCATGGATTCCGCCCTGGTGTGCAGCGTGGCGGTGGAGGCCCTTGGTGCGCAAAATGTCACCGGTGTGCTTTTGCCCTCGCCCCACAGCAGTGATGGCTCCCTGACGGATGCCGCCAAGCTGGCGGAGAATCTGGGCATCACCACCGTGACCCTGCCCATTGGCCCGCTTATGGATGCTTTTGCCACCGCGCTCAAGCCCGGCCTTGACCTTTTTGAAGAAAAGCCCGGCGACGTGACCTTTGAAAACGTGCAGGCCCGCATACGCGGCACGCTCATCACCTCGCTGGCCAACAGGGCCAATGCCCTTGTGCTCAACACGGGCAACAAGAGCGAGGGGGCCATGGGCTACTGCACCCTGTACGGCGATTCCGTGGGCGCGCTGGCCGTTATCGGTGACCTGACAAAAACTCAGGTGTATGCTGTTGGCCGCTGGTACAACGCCCATCGCGGGGCAGAGATCATCCCTGATGAAATTTTCACCAAGGCTCCTTCTGCGGAGCTGCGCCCCGGTCAGAAAGATTCGGACAGCCTGTTGCCCTATGAGGATCTGGATCCGATTCTTGAAGACCTGTTGCAGCCTGCGGAGGCGGAATCCGGCCCGCTTTCGGCGGCGCGCATGGAAGTGCGCGACAAGCTGTTCAGGGCTGAATTCAAGCGCCGTCAGGAGCCGTTGTCGCTTTACATGAGCCGCATGCCCTTTGGCGGCGGCTGGCAGACGCCTGTTGCCGGACGTTTCAGCCTGCCCGATAAATAGGCTGTATAAAAAAAGAAGTATGGAAAAGGGCTGTGCGGCAAAAGAGTTGCCGTATGGCCCGCCCCGAAGGGCGGGGGTTTTTCCTTGAAGCCCGCAACGCACTGGGGTAAGAGCAGTGTGTTGCACAACGCTGATCTGAGTGGAGGATATCATGGCGGAAGCACCGGAGAAAAATCTGGCTCTGGACATTGTTCGCATTACCGAGGCTGCGGCCCTTGCATCGGCCCGCTGGCTCGGTCGGGGAGACAAGGAGGCCGGTGACGGCGCCGCCGTTGACGCCATGCGCGTCAGCTTCGCCACCCTCAGCATCGATGGCAAGGTCATTATCGGCGAAGGCGAAAAAGACAATGCCCCCATGCTCTTTAACGGCGAAAAGGTCGGCAAGGGCTGCGGCCCCAGCCTTGACGTGGCCGTTGACCCTGTGGAAGGCACCAATCTGCTGGCTTATGGCCGCCCCAACGCCATCTCGGTTGTGGGTGTTGCGCAGAGCGGCAGCATGTTCAACCCCGGCCCCAGCTATTACATGCAGAAGCTGGTGGTGCCGCGCGAGGCCCGCGATGTGGTTGACCTCGATGCGCCGGTAAAGGTCAATCTTGCCAACGTGGCCAAGGCCATGGGCAAGAGCGTGCAGGACCTTGTGGTCTTTGTGCTCGACAAGCCCCGGCACGAAAAGCTTATTACGGAAATCCGCCAGGCAGGCGCTCGCATTCAGCTGCAGACCGACGGCGACGTGGCAGGCGCGCTCATGGCTGTTGATCCCCGTTCCGAGGTTGATATCATGATGGGTACGGGCGGCACCCCCGAGGGCGTGTTGTCTGCCTGCGCCATTAAGGGCATGGGCGGGCAGATTCTGGCCCGTCTGGATCCCCAGTCGTATGTGGAAAAAGAAGCTATCACCGAAGCGGGCATCGACGTGCGCGAAGTGCTCACGGTGCATGATCTGGTGCGCAGCGATGACTGTTTCTTTGCCGCCACGGGTATTTCCGGCGGTGATTTTTTGAGGGGCGTGCGCTACAGTGCCAAGTACGCCGTTACCCACTCGCTGGTTTTGCGCGGCAAAACCGGCACCCTGCGATATGTGGAGTCTTACCATAATATGGACAGACTCTCGAAATTCAGCGCGGTTCGGTATTGAATGAATAAAATTTCATCTCTCTGCGGTGTTTTTGCGGCATTGGTGCTGGCCCTGCCGCTGGTGGTTGTTGCCCCCGGCATGGCCGAGGCCGCACAGGCTCCTGCTGCCAAGAAAAAGGCGGAGCAGCCTGCCCCAGGCTCCAGCGCGAACGTTAATGTGTATGAAAAACAGCCTCCGGTGACGGACAAGGAACTGCTGGACTTTCTTGAACTTCTGCCGCAGTTCCGGGCCTGGGCCAAGAGCAATAATGAAGAAGCCCACCCCATCATGCGCAACAACAAGGCGGATTTTCTCTATTCGCCCAATGCCGCTGCCTGGGTGCAGGCGCATAACTGGAACCCGGTGCGCTTTTTCTGCGTCATGGGCCGCATGGCAGCCGCTCTTTCCATTGTGGAAGAAGGCAACGACATGAGCGGCGCGCGCTCCAAGGATATGCCCGAAGTTTCAGAAGGCGAGCTTGCCCTTGCCCGGCGTCACCTTGGCACCATGCTTAAAGCTGGTGGCGATGTGCCGCCCATAAACAAATAGGGTATTCAGCGCCATGCCCGCAGTACGGGCGCAAAAAAGATTGATGAAAGGCTCCGGTTGATTCCGGGGCCTTTTTTTATTTGCGGGTGTTGGTCAGCAGCGCTCATAGTCTGCAAGCCAAAGGCCATGCCCAAATGTTCTGCACCATAAGACGGCCGCTGGTGTGTGGCCTCCCCGCAGGGAGCGTTCTGAATCTCAATGCCATAGAAAAGGCCCCTCGTGAGAGGGGCCTTGGTATTGTGAGCGCGGTCTGCGCCGGGCTGATGTATTTGAAGCTAGTTTGCAGGAGCCTTAGGCGCTTCCTTGGGTTGCTCTGGTTGCGCCGCAGGGGCCTGCTCTGAAGGTGCAGCGGGGGCGGCTTCCTTGACAACTTCCTTGGCGAGTTCCTTGGCTGCGTCGGCAGGCGTCGGCGCAGGCGCTGCTGCCGGGGTTTCAGCCGGAGTTGTTGGGGCCGCAGGTGCCGCAGTTTGGGGAGCAGACGCTTCCGCGGGCTGTGTAGCGGCGGGGGCGGCAGGTTCCTGCACTGGAGCGGGTTTTTCAGCCGGAGCAGCAGGTGCGGTTTCAGGCGCGGTTGCCGGGGCGGCGGGTTCAAGTTTGGGAGTATCGGCAGGCGCTGCTGCGGGGGCTTCAGGCGCGGGGGCCGGAGTCGCCTCAGGAGCCAGAACCGCCGGGGCGGCAGGAGCGGGCGTCAGGATGGCGCTCAGGCTCTTTACCTGAGCCTCGGGAGTTTTTTCCAGCTGCGGCATGAGCATGAGCGATGCGGGCTGGGCCAGAATAACCGCAATGACCGCGCACATCACGAGCGAGCCGCTGGTGCCGCCATGCGCGCCACGGCGCACAAGACGGGCAAGCAGTACTGCCGCCACAATGCCAATGCCGCCAAGCACGGGCAGGGCCTTGAGTCCAAGCACGGCGGTGCGCTGGCTTTCGGTAAGCGTAAAGTGGAAAAACTTGCCAAGCCAGTCAAGCGTGTAGCCAAAACCGGCTGCCACCAGCGCCATGCTGGCGTGCAGCAGGCACAGGGCCGCGATGATGTAGAACAGTTTGGCTCCGGCAGGGGGCAGGCGCAGCAGCGCCTTGCCCAGCAGGAGGGCCGCCAGGCTGGCCGTGCATACGGCAGCGCCCACCATGTCGGCAGCAAAAATACTCAAGAGACAGGCGAACACAAGGGCTATCCACAAAAAGGCCATTCCGGCTTTTTCTTTGCGGGAGGCGGCCAGATCAGCAGGGGCTGTGCGCAGCACGCGCGCCCAGGAAACACCGCAGATGACAGCCAGCCAGGGCAGCAGGCCCAGAGCCGCAAAGGCAAGGGGCTTCCACCATGTGGCCTTGGTGATGGGCCAGGTCACAAGCTGGGTGCCGAGGTTCTTGAGGTATCCGTCCGGCTGATGCCAGAGCATGACAACAGCAAGCCAGCAGCCAATGATGCCCAGCATGAGTACAAAACCCACGAGGCCGTCTGCCTTTTGGGCGCGGCGAAATCCGCAACGCCAGAGCAGAAAGGCCAGGCTGGCAAGCACTGGCAGCAACAAATAGAAAAGGCCGCCTGTCAGGCCAGCCAATGCCGCCAATGCAAAACCCAGAGGCAGGGAGATGGTCGTGCCCGGCTGTTGCCAGCCGTGGCAAAGGCAGGCGAGGGAAAGCAGGGTCACGGCTGCGGCCAAAGCTTCCGGCCCTGTAAAGGTGGAGAGCGGCGCAAAGATGGGCGCGCAGAGCAGCAGCATGCCGCCAGCCAGCGCGGCCCGGCGATCCAGCCCGGCAACGCGGCCCAGAACCCACACGGCCACAAGACAGAGCAGGGTTCCGGCCATCGCGGCCAGGGGAAAGAGCAGATGGGCAAACTGCGGCGCGGCCTTGGTGAGCAGGGCTTCAATGCCGCGCAAAAACCAGAAAAATACGGGCCATTGCGCAAGACCGTCGCCAGCCGGAGCAAGCCACATTCCGCTCTGCGCGGTTTGGGTAAAAGCCAGAATGCCTGCGGCTTCACGCGGGCAGTACAGGCTGTGCCCCATAAGGGTGGGCCATGCCTGGGCCAGCATGATGAGCAAGAGCGCAAGCGGCCCAACAATGCTGGCTGCGTCAAAAATCTTGTCGGCAAAGCCGGGAGCAGCTGACTGGGGAGCGGATTCTGCTGGCTTTGCTGAGGCTGCGGGTTTGCCTTCTTTGCCGGAGTTGCCGAACATTCCCCTGAATCCCTTGGCCGAGATCGTCACCGGACGGGAAGCCTTGGGGGCTGCGCCCTCGGCCTGTGGTGCGTCGGCTGCGGCGCTCGCAGCGGCCTGTGCCGCGTCCGAAGGTTCGGGAGCCGGTGCAGATGGCTGGGAAACTGCCTTGGCAGCTTGCTGCCCGGACTGGGCGTGTGCCCCTTCCGCGCTGGTCTGCTGGCCCCCAGACTGACAGGCAGCCTGGTCTTCGGGATTCTGGGCGCTGTTCTGGGTCATGGCATCGCTCCTTCATGCGTTTTCGGCTCGCCAAGCAGGATATGTCGCGCCTGGCGGGCATCGAGGTCAATTTCTACGGCGCGCCCCGTGGGCAGGCTCTGGCCGCTCAGCACATCACGCGCGGGGCCTTGCGCACCAGCGGGCAGAGGGCAGGCAAGGTGTTGTTTCCGGTCAGAAAAATTGGCCGCCAGCAGCCAGTAGCCGCCGCCCGGCAGGGAACTCAGGGTCGCCACGCAGCCTGAGGGGCCGTTTACCACCTGCACAAGGCGGCCAGAGGCAAGCCCGGTGGCGCGTCTGGCCTGCAACAGGCGGGCAATCTGTCTGGCAAAACTTGTTTCCCGGCTCCACTGCATGTCCAGCGGGCCAAAGGCCAATGGGGCGGGGCTTTGCCCGCCGGGCAGGTTTGTGGCCCCCCACAGGGGTACGCTGCCAGCGCTGGACGCGCCTTTGCCCGAACCCTGTGGCAGCCCCAGCGCACCCGTAATATCCTGCGGGCTTAAAAATGTCAGACCCGGCAAGCCAATGCGCCAGCCCAGCAGGAGCAGGCAGGCGGATTCCATGGCCTGCGCGTGGTCGGGGCGCACGGCGCTTGCAGCGTCAAGCCCAAGGGCACGAGCGGCAAGTTCCGCCTGGGTGACGGGCAGGCCCGAGGCCTCTGGCGCTCCCTTGGCAAGGGATTGCGCGCGGCGCACAAGAGCCTGACCGTCTGGCAGATCCAGCAGGGGACGCCAGTCAACATATTGCCTGTCACGCAGTCCACGTGCAAGGCGGCTGTGGTCAACGCCCGCCGCGAGCGAGGCCTTGAGCAGTGCGCCCAAGGGCGCGGCATCGCCGCTCAGCAAGGCGTATCCTGCGGCCGCCGGGGTAATGCTGTCCCGGCTGAAATCTACGGCTGTGGCAAGCACCGCCTTGGTCAGCGATGGGGGCAGCACATCGTCCTGCACGGCCCATCCTCCGTAGCGGTGCACCTCGCCCGCCAGGGATTCCAGGGCTTCAAGCCCCGGAACCAGAGCCGAAGGGTCTGTTCTGCCCCCGCTCTGGCCTTCCACCTGAGCGTCAAGCCCCATGAGGGCCTCCAGCCTGATGCCCGCAAGCGTTTGCTGCTGCAAGCCCGTGTGCTGGATAACAGATGCGGAAAATACCCGTCGGGCCTGACCGGAAGGATCCTGCCACAGGAGCACGGGCCGCAGGGCGTTACCGCTGTAGCGGTAGACCCAGCGCCGCACCTGGCCATCCGCGCCGCGTACTTCGCCGGTGACGGCCCATCCGCCGGGCGTTGCCCAGTCAAGGGTGTCGCGCCGTAACTGATCAGGAACAACGCCCCGTTTGCGCAATTCCGCCACAGCGGTCTGGCGCAGGGGCAGGCAGTCCCATTCGCCAGCGGTGGCTGGCAAAACATCCCAGTCTTTCTGCGGCACAGACATCATGGCATACAGGCCGTCAAAGCGCGAGGCCCGGCGCGCCTGAAGAATAAAATCCGGCCCCAGCCCCGTTGCCGCGGGGGGAAGTTCGCCGCCCATCTGCATCTGCGCCTGATCAAGTTTTGCGGTCAGCCGCGAAAAATCCTCGCCAGTGCCCAATGATGGGTCTGGCCGCAGGGCGGTGACGTTGTCCCCCGCCTCGGAGGCTGCGTCAGGCAGTGAGGAAGCAGCGTGGGCGCTCCAGATGTCACCCTTTTCACCCAAAGGCGCCAGAAAAAGCCCGCCAAAGCCTGCCTGCGCCCAAAAGGCGTCCACGCCGGGTTGGGCCAGCGCCCGCAGGGCTGGTTGCCCCGCGCCAAGGCTGTGCGGGTTCACGTCAAACCAGTTGGGCGCAGCGGTAAGCAGCAGGGGCACACGCCGCGCTGAGGCGCTGTTGCGCCAGATAAGATCCGTGCCGGAAACCTGCCCTGTCAGTTCCTGGGTGGAGCCGAGCATGGACTGGCGTTCAAGCCATTGCAGATACCCCGGATCGGCGCGCGGCAGCAGGGATGCGCTTCCTGTTGGTTGCTCGCGGCGTAGGGACGTTGCCGTGCCGCTGTGCTTTGTGCAGGCCGCGAGGCACAGGCCGACCACCAGAGCCGCCACGAGCACGGCCAGCAGGGGCAATCGGGCCGCAAGCCCGGCAGTCAGCGGCACGGGCCGCCTCAGGATTTTTCGCAATGGCTGGGCACGCATTGTTGCGACCATCAGGCCTTTGCCGCGGTTTCCTCGGCCTTGGCCGTGTTCCACAGCTCATCCTTTTCATCAAGGGTCAGGGCCGAAAAATCAAGATTCTTCTCGCGGGCGATTTCTTCCATGCGGGCAAAGCGTTTGAGGAAGCGGCGGTTGGCGTAGTCCAGCGCTTCGCTGGCCTTGATGCCCTTGCGGCGGCCAAGCTCTGCAATACTGAACAGCAAATCGCCCAGTTCGTGCTTCTGGGCATCCTGATCGCCGCCAGCGGAGGCGTCCAGCCATTCCAGCCATTCGGCTTCCACCTGCTGTTCCACCTCTTCATCTTCCTGCCAGGTAAAGCCCACGCGGGCAGCCTTGGAATTGATGCGGTAGGCCTTGGCAAGCGGAGGCAGGCTCTCGGGCAGGCTGTCAAACAGGCCCTTGGGCTTGCCTTCATCATCAGTATGCTCGGCGCGCTTGATTTTTTCCCAGGCTTTGAGCTGTTCTTCAAGGCTGTCAAAAACCGTGTTGCTGAACACGTGGGGGTGGCGGCGGATCATCTTGGCCCTGTTGTTGTTGAGGGCATCGTCAAGGTTGAACTGCCCCTGTTTTTCATACAGGCGCGCCACAAAGAGCAGCAAAAAGGCCACATCGCCCAGTTCTTCGCGGATGTCGGCCACGTTGCCGGAACGGATGGCGCTCACAAGCTCATGGCTTTCTTCAATAACGTATTCGGCAAGGCTTTCTGGGGTCTGCTCCTTGTCCCAGGGGCAGCCGTCGGGAGCGGTGAGTTTGTCTATGATGAGTTGCAGTTCTTCGAGGGCGGTCTTTTCCATGATGGCGTATTTCCTTGGTAATTCTGGCAGTTAAATGCCCAGGCGGGCGGTGAGGTCAGGCGGCAGCCAGCCGTGTACCTGGGTCATGAGCGCGTTGAAGTAGGGCAGTGCGCGCGAATGCTGCATAAAGGGCGCGCCCGCGAAAAATTTTTGCAGAAACAGCAGGGCCAGCGAGCAGAGCAGGACGCCCTTGGCAAGACCGAGCATGCCTCCAGCCAGTTTGTCTGCCCATGACACAAAGGAGAAGGAAAGTATTTTTTGCAGGATGCGCGCAATAATGGCCACCGAAATGATGACCCCCAGAAAAATGAGCACGTATGCCGCAATGATGCGCCATGAGGGATCAGTGATGAGCGTAAGGCGCGGCGCAAGCAGCGGATGGTAATGGTGCGCGGCCCAGAAGCCGCCCAGCAGTGAAATAAGTCCGGCAACTTCGCCCACAAAACCGTGGATAAAGCCCCGTGTGCCAAAAAATACCAGAACAAGCACTATGATGAGGTCGAAAATATCCTGACCCATGCGTTCTCCGTTGCGGCTGTATTGCCCGCATGGCGGGCCGTTGCCGGGAAGGCTTTCGCGCCGAGGCCTTTGACCTGCGGCGGGGCAGAGCATAGCAGATGCTGACCTGCGGCACAATGTGCCTCGGGGGCTGATTGCCCGCAAGCTGCTGGTCTAGTTGCGGTATGGAACATGAATGACCGGGACGCTGCAAGCAGGGGGCGCAGTATGTGCGGGGCGGCGGAGCGTCAAACAGGGAAGGCAAGCTGTTGCGGCAGACGGGGCAGCAGTTGGGCAATACTGCTGTGGCTGCGCAGGGCCAGAACCACGCCGGGATCCGGCTCTGCAAAAACATGAGGGTAGTCCACCTCGCCGCACTGGGGATGCACGGTAAAGGCCAGTTGCTCGGGGCCGTCCGGCAAAAACTGCGCGTCAACGCCGGCGGGCTTGTTGCCCCTCGCGTCCAACCGCAGCCAGACCTGCCGCTCGCTGATCCATACGGCATTGAGGCCGTGCAGTACCCGGTGGGGATCGTGCTCGTCTTCAAATCCCAGCAACTGGTAGCAGAATCCTGCGGCAATACCGTTGGCGCGCAGCAATGCCGCCAGAAGATGCGCCTTGGCATAACACAGCCCCTGCCCCACATGCAGAACTTCCGATGCGCTGCATGTAACAGCAGTGCCGCCGCAATCCACCGAGTGAGCAATGCTATCGCGCACAAATACAAAAGTTTTTTCAATGAGTTCCAATTCAGATGCGCAGTGCGCGGCAAGGCTGGCGGCCTTGCGCTGCACTGGTGCAGAGCGGAAATCAATGATTTCCGACTCGCTCATGCAGGCTTGCGGTGCGGGGGGCTGTTGGTGCATCATCGCCAAACCCTATCACAGGGGCCTGCGGGGTGCAAAAAAACCAAAGCGTTCAGCCCCGCAGCGCATTGCCCTTTGCGCGCAGAACACAAACGTGCAGCATCACAGGGCGGAACAATCGGCCGGGCAGGAGGCATGATGGATACATTGCGGGGCCGCGTGGCAGGCGTTGTGCTGGCGGGGGGGCTTTCCTCGCGCATGGGCCGCGACAAGGCGCTGCTGCGGGTCTATGGCTCGGACAGCCCCGATCTGCTGGCCCGTACGCACGCTCTGCTTGCCTCCTTGCTGCCGCAGTGCTGGGTGTCGTGCAGGCCGGGGCTTCCCCGAGCCGGGTATCAGTGTATTTTTGATGAAAAAAATGACTGTGGCCCAGTAGCGGGGGTGGTCGCGGCCCTGCGCACGGCGCAGGCGCAGGGATTTTCTGCCGTGCTGGCGCTTTCCTGCGACATGCCCTTTATGGATGCGCCCACCTTGCGCAAACTGCTTGCCGCCCGCGATGCAGCCCCGGCTGATACCCTTGCCACGCTTTACACTGATGCGGCCAGCGGCAGACCCGAGGCTCTTTCCGCCGTATACGAAACAGCAGCGCTTCACTGGTTTGAAGATTCGCTGGCCTTCCACGGCGGCAGGCTCAACAGGGTCGTGCCGCTCGAGCGGCAGTGCCGTTTGCCCTATGGCCCGGAAGAAGCCCGCCCGTTTTTCAATTTGAACCACCCCGATGACCTGCAAAGGGCGCTGGATATTCTGGACGCTTCCCATTAGTCTCTCTTTACCAGTTCACGGTCATCTAAGTAATCGTGATTATCCGGCGGAATCTGAGTTGCCGCCAACCAATATTTGCTACCCGGCGCGGCTGCGCGTCTGCCCGGGCGAGCGGAGAAAACGCGCGTGAAAACACTGCCGCAGCACATGGCTTTATTCAGCCCGCTGCGGTGATTTGGAGCAAACATGGATATTGGGGCTTACACGTTTAAGGAATTTCATCGCCTTGCCGAGAATTTTCATGGTTATGCCGCACCGGGCCTGCTTGTGGGCGGCTATATGGTGGAGCTTGCCAAACGCCATCTGCCCGAGGGCACACTGTTTGAGGCCGTGGTGGAATCGGGCAAGTGCCTGCCTGACGCGGTGCAGTTGCTCACCCTGTGCAGCATCGGCAACAACTGGATGAAGATTCACAATCTGGGCCGCTACGCTGTGTCGCTGTTTGACAAGCACACTGGCGAGGGCGTGCGCGTGAGCCTGGATCCTGTAAAGATGGCTGCCTATCCCGAACTCAAGGCCTGGTTCTTTAAGGAAAAGGCCAAAAAAGATCAGGATATCGATCTGCTGGAATCAGAAATTGAAGCCGCGGGCGACAGCATCTGCAAGGTGGAGCCCATCACGGTCAAGCGGCGGTTTATGGGCCACAAGCACATGACGCGCATTCTGTGCTGCCCCGTGTGCGGCGAGGCCTACCCGGTGGAAGACGGCCCCGTGTGCCGTGGCTGCCAGGGCGAGGCCCCCTATGTGCTGGCGCGGCGCGAGCTTAAGGAAGACTGTCAGGCCCTTGCCGCAGAGCACCACAAGGCCGCAACGGGCGTTCGTGTTGTGCCTGTGGAAGAAGCCGTGGGCAAAACCGTGGCGCACGACATGACCCGCATTGACCCCGGTCAGTTCAAGGGGCCGGAATTCAAGGCCGGGCAGCGCATTTCTGTGGGCGATATCTGCCGATTGCAGCAGATGGGCCGCTTCCATGTGGCCATTACAGATGATGCCCCGGCCAGCGCGCAGCTATCGCCCGAGGATCCCCGTGCTCTTGTGCACGAAAATGAAGTGGCGGAAATCTTTGCGCGCCGCATGGCTGGCGAAGGCGTTACCTACGAACTGCCGCCCCATGAAGGCAAGATAGATTTCAAGGCTGCCTGTAACGGACTTTTCTGCGTGGATGTGGAGCGCATGACGCGGTTCAATCTGGTGCCCGAGGTCATGGTGGCTTCTCGTCAGGATGGAACCCTGGTCAAGCAGGGCGGCCCGCTTTGCGGCACCCGCGCCATCCCGCTCCACATTACGCGCGAGCGGCTTGGTCAGGCGCTGGAAGCGCTGGAAGGCGGGCCTCTGTTCCGCGTGTTGCCCCTGCGCAAAGCCCGCGTGGGCATTCTTGTGACCGGAACCGAAGTTTTTCAGGGAATTATTGAAGACAAGTTCATCCCTGTCATCACCGCCAAGGTCAGCATGTTGGACTGCACCGTGGTGCGCACCGACATCGTACCGGACGACAAAGCCATGATGCAGGCCTCCGTGGCCGCCATGCGCGAGGCCGGGGCCGACCTGCTGATCACCACGGGCGGCCTTTCGGTTGACCCGGACGACGTGACCCGTCAGGCCCTTGTAGAAGCAGGGCTGACAGATGTGCTGCACGGTGTGCCCATCCTGCCCGGCACCATGAGCCTTATGGGCCGCATCCCCGGCCCGCAGGGGGATATGCAGGTGCTGGGCGTGCCCGCCTGCGCCCTGTATTTTAAAACAACCTTCCTTGATCTGGTGCTGCCGCGCATGCTGGCCGGCCGAGGCCTGACCCGCGCCGAGGCGGCCCGCATGGGCGAGGGCGGCTACTGCCTGGCATGCCACACCTGCACCTATCCCAAGTGCTGGTTCGGCAAATAATACTGCGTCTTGTGCAAAGGCGGACATGCCTTTTTTGCGGAGGCTCCGAATTTTTTTTCGGGGCCTCCATTTTTATGTGTCGCCATCGGCTGCACATGCAGAGAGCGTGGAGCCATGCCCAAGTTTGTTGACGAAGCTGAAATTGACGGCTACTTAATAGACCGACCGTCGGTCTATTGATAAAGAGAGGGAGCATATGCGCATCATCAAAGAACATGGCGAGCGTAGAACTGAAATCATCGACGCTGCCGAAAACCTGTTTGCAGCAAAGGGCTACGCCGGCACTGCCATCAGCGATATTCTTGAAGCCCTGAATATCGCCAAGGGCACGTTTTATCATTACTTTGCCTCAAAAGAAGCGCTTATGGACGCCGTAATCGAGCGATACATTGATGCGGAAATGGCGGTGGCGCAGGCTGTTGCGGACGATCCGAAGATATCGGCTCATGAAAAAATGTTTGGCATTCTCACAGATGCGGGGCGAGACAACGAGCGCGGTGACCGCCTGGAAAAAGAAGCCAGTGCCGTGGGCAATGCGGATATGCACCAGCGCACAATGGCATCCATTGTCTTGCGGCTTTCGCCAATTTTGGAGGGTGTTGTCCGGCAGGGAATGCGCGAGGGCACGTTCAACACTGCATATCCCAAGGAATGCATGGAGATTTTGCTTGCCGCGTCAGAATTTATTCTGCACGGCTCGGCATTTGCGTGGAGTAGCGCCGAGCGACTGCAAAAGGCCAGGGCTCTTGCCTGGATGGCGGAAAAAGTCCTTGGCGTGGAAGAAGGCCGGTTCAGCTATCTTTATAAACGGTATGAAGGGGATGGAGGCTGCTGTGATCAATGCTGAAACATGGATGGCAGACCTCTTGCCGCAATTGCAGCAGACCTTTGGTGCGCGCCTGCGATATCTTGGGCTGCAGGGCAGCTACCGCCGGGGCGAAGCCACTGAAGCCAGCGATATTGATGTGGTTGTGCTGCTGGATGTTGTGGCCCTGGAGGATCTTGATGTTTACCGGGCCATTGTCCGCGCCATGCCGGAGGGGCAAAAAGCCTGCGGATTTATTGGCGGTGCTGGGGATATATTCCATTGGCCGCGTCATGAACTTTTTGCATTCCAGAAGGACACAGAAGACTGGTTTGGCAAGCTGGAGGATTTCCTCCCCGTCATTACGGATGAAGACGCCGAGGACAGCGCAAAAATCGGCGCAGCCGGGCTTGTTCACCTTCTTACGCACACGTATTTGTATGCGGATGCGGAGACCAGAACCCTTGTTTTGAAAGACGCCTATAAAGCAGCTTTTTTTGTCATGCTGGTGCGGCGCTACCTGGCCTCTGGCGTGTTCTGCCGCAACAAAAAAGAACTGCTGACGGGCCTCGAAGGCTCGGAGAAAGATATCATTGCGGCTGGGCTTGACCTCCCCCTCTGGCTTGCTGCCCACACCGAAAGGCAGTGCTACGACACGCTGCTGCGCTGGTGCAAAGATGTTTTGCAGGGGCGCAGCCTTTGAGTTCCTGCCTGAATTGGCGCGTTTTTTTATGACGGTTTTTTGTAAACCACCTGGCTGATGCAGGTGGTTTTTTATGCAATAGGCTATCTGGTGACTGGAGAAATCGTAATTTTTCAAGAAAAAAGTATAATTATTTCAGCAAGAGTCAGGGGAAATATATCAACCAATTTGTGCTGTTTGTGTGTACAATTCTATCAATTATAGTGTTCCATCACTGTGAAATGGCATGCAAAATTCTATCATTGGGAAAATACTCACAAATAAGGTCGGTTCCCTTTAAAAAAATGTAAGTATCTTGCGATATCACGTTTTTTCAACTATGGTGAAAACAAATCTCCATCTTGTTAGTTGACGCAGTTCAGAGGCGTCTTGTTCAACGCAGGAGTTCTGACCTTGCGTTGCGTGATTGGCCTAAAAAAGGAGTGTCATCATGAAAAGCACCCGGAGGAGCTTCCTCAAGGGCGTCGGTGCAGGAGTTCTCTGCCTCACATTGGGGCAGCTGGGCTTCGACCTGGGCGAGGCCCAGGCTTACGCCGTAAAACTCAAGATAGAAGGCGCCAAGGAAGTCATCAGCGTCTGCCCCTTCTGTTCGGTCTGCTGTCAGGTCATAGCCTATGTGCGTGACGGCAAGCTTGTTTCCACAGAGGGCGACCCGGACTTTCCCGTTAACGAAGGCGCGCTCTGCGCCAAGGGCGCGGCGCTCTTCAGCATGTACACCAATGATCACCGCCTGAAAAAGCCGCTTTACCGCGCGCCCAACAGCGATCACTGGGTGGAAAAAGACTGGGACTGGACCCTGGCCCAGATCGCCCGCCGGGTTAAAGACACCCGCGACAAGGATTTTATCCTCAAGAATGCCAAGGGGCAGACGGTCAACCGTCTTGATTCCATCTTCTGGATGGGAACCTCGCACGCCTCCAACGAAGAATGCGCTGTCATTCACCAAGCAATACGCGGCCTGGGTGTTGTCCATATGGACCACCAGGCACGGGTCTGACACAGCCCCACTGTTGCGGCTCTGGCAGAGTCGTTCGGACGCGGTGCAATGACGAACCACTGGATCGATATCAAGAATAGCGATGCAGTGCTTATTATCGGCAGCAATGCCGCTGAACATCATCCTGTCGCCTTTAAGTGGGTCATGCGGGCCAAGGACAACGGGGCCGTGCTTATGCACGTTGACCCCAAGTTCTCGCGCACGTCCGCCCGTTGCGACTTCCACGTGCCTCTGCGCTCGGGTACGGATATTCCCTTCCTGGGTGGTATGCTCAACTACATTCTGGAAAACAAGCTGTACTTCAAGGACTACGTTGAAAAGTACACCAACGCCGCCTTTGTGGTGGGCAAGGATTACGCTTTCAACGACGGCCTTTTCAGCGGCTATGATCCTGCCACGCGCACATACGACAAAAAGACGTGGGTGCTGGAAATGGGGCCTGACGGCAAGCCTGTGCTCGATCCCACCTTCCAGAACGAGCGCTGCGTCATCAACATGATGCGCCAGCACTATTCCCGCTACACGCTTAAAAACGTTTCTGACGTTACGGGCGTTTCGCAGGAAAATCTGCTCAAGGTCTACAAGGCCTTCTGCGCCACTGGCGGCCCCGACAAGGCTGGCACCATCATGTACGCTCTGGGCTGGACACAGCACACCGTGGGCGTGCAGAACATCCGTCTTTCCTCGCTGATCCAGCTCCTGCTGGGCAATATCGGCGTGGCTGGCGGCGGCATTAACGCCCTGCGCGGCGAACCCAATGTGCAGGGTTCCACGGACCATGCCCTGCTGTACAACAACCTGCCCGGCTACCACGGAACCCCTCGCGCCCCGTGGCAGACCCTGGCCGACTACAACAAGGCCAACACCCCTGTCACCAAGCTGCCCAACAGCGCCAACTGGTGGAGCAACAGGCCCAAGTATATCGCCAGCCTGCTCAAGGGCTGGTTTGGCGATGAAGCCACGCCTGAAAACGACTTCTGCTATGACCTGCTGGCCAAGCTGGAGCCGAATGAAGACTGCTCGTACATGTTTGCCATGGATAAACTCTATCAGGGCAAGATGCGGGGTGGTTTCATTTTTGGCGTGAACCCCATGAACAGCTTCCCCAACACCAACAAGATGCGGGCCGCTCTGGACAAGCTGGACTGGCTCGTGTGTTCTGAGCTGCACAATTCGGAAACCACGGACAACTGGAAGCGCCCCGGTGTGGACCCCAAGGCCTGCAAGACCGAAGTGTTCCTTTTACCCTCGGCTCACCGTATTGAAAAGGAAGGCACCATCAGCAACAGCGGCCGCTGGTTGCAGTGGTTCGATCAGGGCGTAAAGCCCGGCGGCGAAGCACGCAACTTTGCGGACATCGTTGTGCCCCTGTTCAACCAGATACGCGATCTCTACAAGACCGAAGGCGGCGTCTTGCCCGAGCCCATCCTCAAGATGAACTGGCCGGACAAGTACGACGCTTCTGACTGGGCGCGCCGCATCAACGGTTTCTTCTGGGCTGATGCCAAGGTGGGCGACAAGCAGTACAAACGCGGCCAGCTCGTGCCTGCTTTTGCGGCGCTTAAGGACGACGGTACGACCTCGTCGCTCAACTGGATCTACACAGGCAGCTGGACAGAAGAAGAAGGCAACAAGTCCAAACGCCGTAATACCAGCCAGACGCCCATGCAGGCCAACATTGGTCTGTTCCCCAACTGGTCGTGGTGCTGGCCGGTGAACCGTCGCATTCTGTATAACCGCGCTTCTGTGGATGTGAACGGCAAGCCGTTCAATCCCAAGAAGGCAGTTATTGAATGGGACGGCGCCAAGTGGGTGGGCGACGTGCCCGACGGCCCCTGGCCGCCCATGGCCAATGAGGGCGGCAAGCTGCCCTTCATCATGGTGAAGGACGGTCACTCCCAGTTCTTCGGCCCCGGCCCCGCCGACGGTCCCTTCCCCGAACACTACGAACCCGCGGAAACGCCTCTGGCCAGCCATCCGTTCTCAAGGCAGTTGAGCAGCCCGGTGTACAAGTTCCATACCTCCGATATGGACAAGATCGCCGCGCCCGCTGACCCCAACTACCCCTATGTGCTGACCACCTACAGCCTCACCGAACACTGGTGCGGCGGCGGCGAAACGCGCAATGTGCCCAACCTGCTCGAAACCGAGCCTCAGCTCTATGTGGAAATGAGCCCAGAGCTGGCCAAGGAAAAAGGCATCAAGAACGGCGATGGCGTCCTTCTTGAGAGCATTCGCGGTACCTGCGAGGCCATCGCCATGGTGACGGTGCGCATTCGTCCCTTTACGGTTATGGGCAGAACGATCCACCTTGTGGGTATGCCCTTTGCCTTTGGCTGGACAACGCCCAAATGCGGCGATTCCACCAACAGGCTGACTGTTAGTGCGTTTGACCCCAACACCACCATTCCTGAATCCAAGGCCTGCTGCGTCAATCTGCGTAAGGCCGACAAGCTGACCGAAATAGGCTAACGAGCCGGGGGGGGGGGGGGGGGGGGGGGGGGGGGGGGGGGGGGGGGGGGGGGGGGGGGG
>NZ_JANFYZ010000019.1 GCF_024460775.1 Desulfovibrio desulfuricans
AACCTTTTCGGTGCTGCCGCTGCCCGGCAGCACGAGAGGCGGGCCATCGCTGACTGAAGATAGCTGCGGCGCATAAAACGCGAGAGGCAGAGGCCCCACGCCCCCGCCTCTCTATGAGTGGAGAATTCGTCATGGATTGCGGACTGCCATGCCCCCTATCATGTCACGGAAAAGTGATGCTAGTGGTTTGTGTTCTGCAATGCAGCGTTAATATTGCATTGAGAACGCATGGTCGTTCTGCATCCGGGCCGGAGTTCAACGTAGAAGTCCGTCCGGTTTATTGTTCGGGCGCGTCAGGGACGCGCCGCACAAGAGCCAGGGCCAGCAAGGCCGGAGACATCCTGGGCATCTGGGCAGGTCTGCGCAACTGCCGCCGCACAAAACCCGCCATGTCCAAAGCCATATCCGCATCAGTCAGAGCCGAGCGGCATGCCTTTTTGTTTTCTTCCAGAACTGCAAGATACCGCTCAACCAGCCTCAGATCACGATTGTGTGATGGATCATCGGCCAATTCAGGCGGCGAGGCTCCCAACTGGAAAACGTCACCGATGTGTTGCGACATGACCATTCCTCCATGAATGGATCACTTGCTTCCTTGCAAAGGGGTTGGCCCTGTCCGCCTCCTTGTTTGGTTTCGTACCGTCTCCCCTTCCCCACTCGTCAAGATTTTTATCGGAACATTAGGCCAGATCTTTAGGCTACGTCTAAAAAAAAGGCCCATTGCATGCCCACAAACGCAAAGTAAAAACGGAGAACAAATTATATCAGTCATGTAAAAGAGATACGATAAAACTGTTACTTGCAAGTAATTTCGATCGCAGCTACCATGCAGCAACTCAGATGCCTGACGAGGAGAACCTATGCCAACACCTATATTGCACAAGGAAAGCCTGATCCCGGGCAAAACCAGCAAACTGGTGCTCCACGCGCCGCAAATCGCGCAAAAAGCGCGCCCCGGCCACTTCGTCATGCTGCGCATGAGCGAACAGGGCGAGCGCATTCCGCTGACCATTGCAGATACTGACCGGGAAAACGGCACCATTACCATAGTGTATCTGGTTATGGGCAAGAGTACCGCCATGCTTGAAGCACTCGGCGTTGGAGATGCCATTCTTGACGTCTGCGGCCCCCTGGGCCACCCCACCCATATTGAAAAACGCGGCACGGTCGTATGCGTGGGCGGCGGCACCGGTATTGCCGCCATGCACCACATTGCCAAGGGCCATGCACGCATCGGCAACAAGGTCGTGGGCGTTATCGGCGCTCGCAGCAAAGACCTGCTGCTCTTTGAAAACGAGCTCAAATCCTTTGTGGATGAACTGCTTGTTTCCACGGACGATGGCAGTTACGGCCACAAGGGCCTTGTTACCGAGCTTCTGCGCGACCGGCTTGAAAAAGACAAGGACGTGTTTGAAGTCGTTGCGGTCGGCCCCGTGCCCATGATGGCCGCCGTGGCGGAAACCACGCGCCCATTTGGCGTCAAGACCACGGTCAGCCTCAACCCCATCATGGTTGACGGCATCGGCATGTGCGGCGCCTGCCGCGTCACCGTAGGCGGCAAAACCAAGTTCGCCTGTGTGGACGGCCCCGAATTTGACGGTCACGAAGTGGATTTTCCCGAACTGCGCCGCCGTCTGGCCGCCTACCGGGAGCAGGAAACCATTTCCATTGAAGAATACCGGAGAGTCAGCCATGGAGAATAGCAAGCCCAAAAAGACCGTGGCTCCCCGTGTGGACATGCCCTGCCAGCCCGCAAAAGTGCGCCGGGCCAACTTTGAAGAAGTCGCCCTTGGCTACACCAGGGAAATGGCTCAGGCCGAGGCCAGCCGCTGCCTTCAGTGCAAAAAGCCCCTGTGCGTCTCGGGCTGCCCTGTTGAAGTGCCCATCCGCGACTTTATCCATCAGGTTGCCGAGGGCAACATGGATGCCGCCTACCGCATCATCAAGACCACCAACAGCCTCCCCGCCGTGTGCGGCCGCGTGTGCCCCCAGGAGCACCAGTGCGAAGGCAAGTGCGTACTCAAGGCCAAGGGCCAGCCCGTGGCCATTGGTCGCCTTGAGCGCTTCGTGGCAGATACGTACATCGCCACCACAGCCTGTGAGCAGGTGACCGGCACCAATGCCTGCGCCCTGCCCCTGGGAGCCAAAAAGGTGGCCTGCATCGGCTCCGGCCCTTCATCCCTGACCTGTGCTGGCGTGTGCGCCACCGCAGGCATCAAGGTTGACGTGTTTGAAGCCCTGCACGAACCCGGCGGCGTGCTTATTTACGGCATCCCCGCCTTCCGCCTGCCCAAGACCGTGGTAGCCACGGAAATCAACGGCCTGCGTCAGGCCGGTGTGGACTTCCACCTCAATTCCGTGGGTGGCCGCACCATTGATATTGACGACCTGCGCAAGGAGTACGACGCCATTTTCATCGGCGTTGGCGCTGGCCTGCCCGTCTTTTTGGGCGTTCCCGGCGAAAATCTGGTGGGCGTGTTCTCCGCTAACGAATACCTCACCCGCGTCAACCTTGGCCGCGCCTACAACTTCCCCTCGCAGGACACTCCGGCCTACCCCGGCAAGCACGTTACCGTGTTCGGCGCGGGCAACGTGGCTATGGACGCGGCGCGCACTGCCCTGCGCATGGGCGCGGAAAGCGTGCATGTGGTCTACCGCCGCACAAGGGCTGAAATGCCCGCCCGTCTGGAAGAGCTGGAACATGCGGAGGAAGAAGGCGTGCAGTTTGCCATGCTTTCAGCCCCGCTGCGCTTCAACGGCGATGCGGAAATGCGCCTTCAGTCCGTAACCCTGCAGCGTATGGAACTGGGTGAGCCCGATGCTTCTGGTCGCCGCAGGCCTGTGCCTGTGGAAGGCTCGGAATACGATCTGCCCACCGACCTTGCCATTGTGGCTCTGGGCACCCGCTCCAACCCCATCCTCCTCGAGGCTACCCCTGAGCTCAAACTGAACAAGTGGGGCTACATCGAGGCCGATGAGGCCACTGGCGAAACCTCCATTCCCAACGTCTTTGCGGGCGGCGACATCGTCACCGGCGCGGCCACGGTCATTCTGGCCATGGGCGCAGGGCGCAAGGCCGGACAGGAAATAGTCAAAAGAATCGCAGGCTGATTGCAGCCCGGCATCTGATAAAAGGGGGGCCTCCGCTGGAGGCTCCCTTTTTTCATAGCCCATACATAAAAAGACAACAATTCAGCCTGCCCATTGACCTCGGCTTGCCAGACCTGCAGTTCGCGGTCATACTCACGTCAGAGTTCACACCAGCATCAGACCTGCCACCCCTGCGCCGCCATGGCAGGCCCTTTTATATCGGCAACATCCCCTTTCAGGGGCCGGAACGGCATCTCCGGCGGGCCAAGGGCGCGGCCCAGGCATATTCAGGAAGATCAGCATGATTCTCGCAGACCTGCACACGCACACCAAGTATTCGCACGGCGGCAATACTCCGGCAGAAATGTACGCTGCCGCCCAGGCCAAGGGGCTAGAATACATGGGCTTTACCGAGCATTCTCCCCGGCCCGTTGGCTTTGACTACACACACGAATACCGCGAGCAACTGACCCGCCACCTGCCGGACTACGTACGCGAGGTTTGCGCCCTCAAAGCCGCCAACCCCAATGGCCCCTGCCGCGTTTTGTTCGGCATGGAAATGGACTGGCTTGAAGGGCAGGAGGACTACACCCACGCCTCCTGCGCCGCCTTTGACTTTGATTACCTGCTTGGGAGCGTGCATTTTATCGGCCACTGGGGCTTTGACGACGGCGCTGAGCCGTGGAAAGCCTTTTCGCAGGAAGAATGCGACAAACAGTACCATGCCTATTTTGAAGCATGGGAGCGCATGATCCTATCCGGCCTGTTCAACATTGCCGCGCACCCTGACCTCATCAAGATTTTCTCTGTGGAGCAGTTCCACATCTGGCTGGCAAAGCCGGAAAGCATGGCGCTGGTGCAACGCGGCCTTGCGGCCCTGCAACGCATGGGGATGAGCATGGAAATATCCTCCGCGGGCCTGCGCAAGGCCTGCCGCGAGATATACCCCGCGCCGCCCATCATGCTCATGGCCGCGCAGATGGGCCTGCCCGTGAGTTTCGCCTCAGATGCGCACGGCACCGATGACGTGGGCTACGGTTTTGCCCGGCTGGCCTCCTACGCGCGCGCCTTTGGCTTTGCCGAGTACACCATTTTTAATCGGGGCCAGCGGATTGTGCTGCCTCTGTAAAAACGGCGCATGCCTTTGACACCACGGATCTCATGTATGTCCGAAATTATCGTATCCATCGATGACGTAAGTCTTTTCCTGCCCGGCGACGCCAGCCAGAAGCATGTGCTGCACAACATCAACTGGCAGGTGCGGCGCGGCGCGCACTGCGCGCTCATTGGCCCCAACGGCTCGGGCAAGTCCACCCTGCTGCGGCTCATGCGCGGCGAGCTGTGGCCCGCCCACGGGCGCATCCAGTGGCACGGGCCTGACGGCCCGGAAGATTCCCCGCTGGCGGGCAGGGGCATGACAAGCCTTGTCTCTCCTGCGCAGCAGGAAAACTATCAGCGGCAGGCATGGGATCTCACGGGCCGCGACCTGCTGCTCACAGGCTTTGAAGATACCTCACTGGTCTATGCCGACAGCACGGCCTACAGGCGGCAGGCAGTGGAAGACATGGCCGCTCGGCTTGACGCCGAGGGCCTGCTTGAGCGCACTGTGCCCACATTTTCGCAGGGGCAGCTGCGTTTGCTGCTGCTTGGCCGCGCCCTCCTGCGCGCGCCTACCCTGCTGCTGCTTGACGAGTGCGATGAAGGCCTTGACGAACGCTATCGCCAGATTTTTTTTGAGACCCTCGGTGAATACACCAGCCGCTGCACGGTCGTGATGACGGCGCACCGCGCCGCAAATATTCCCGACTGGTGCGCTGGCCGCCGTTATGTGCGTAATGGCCGCCTGCTCACTGCGCCGCCTGCGTCCGAGGGCAGTGAAAAAACGCCAAAGACGGCGCAGAGCAACAATGCCTCCGGCGTCGCAGAGCACGTCCTCAACGGCGGGCACGCCATGCTTGATCTGGATAACGTCACCGTATTCATTGATCGGCAGGAAGTGCTGCACGACATCAGCTGGTGCATGCATCAGGGCGAAAACTGGCGCATCACCGGGGCCAACGGCTCGGGCAAATCCACCTTGCTGCGTTTGCTGGCAGGTGATGAATTTGTTGCCGCCGGGGGAAGATTTGACCGCTGGCTGCCCGGTCAGGGCGGGCAGGTAGACACCCTCGAAGCCCTGCGCAAGGGCGTGCGCCTTGTATCAGATCTTTCGCAGGCTCTGTATGGTTATTCCCTAAATGCGCTTGATATGGTCTGCACAGGCTTTGACAACAGCATTGGCGTATACCGCCGTTTTTCTGATGCCGAGCGGGCCGAGGCCACAAGCCGCATGGCCCAGATGTTCCCCGATGAAAATCCCGAAAGCCTGAAACAGCTTGGGCGGCAATCCATCCGCCATCTGTCCACGGGGCAGTTGCGCCGCCTGTTCCTGGCGCGCGCCCTGGTGGGCGGGCCGGATATCCTGCTGCTGGACGAACCCTGCTCCGGCCTGGATGCGTCAAGCCGCGCCCAGTACCTGCATCTGCTGGATCAGCTTGCCTTACAGGGCATCCAGATGGTTTTTGTGTCCCACCATGATGAAGACGCCCCCCTGTGCATCAACAGGGAGGCGCATATGGAAGGCGGACGCCTGCGTGTGGTGCTGTAGGGCCTAATCCTTGCCCTTCCCTAACTTGGAACGCGCGATTTCAATAACAACGGGCAGCACGGAAATAATAATGATGCCGTAAACAATTAGGCTGAAGTTCTGCCGCGCCCATTCCAGGTTGCCGAGAAAGTACCCGGCGGAAACCAGCCCCCCCACCCAGAGCACGCAGCCCGTGATGTTGAACAGAAAAAACGTGGGCGGATGCATCAGGGCAATGCCCGCCACAAAGGGTGCAAAGGTGCGCACTATGGGCACAAAGCGGGCCAGCACAATAGCCTTGCCGCCGTGCCGCTCGTAAAAATTGTGCGCCTTGATCAGGTGGGATTTTTTGATGAGACGATTCTCGCGCGAAAAAATGGCTGGCCCCACATGCCGCCCGATAAAGTAATTCACCGCATCGCCCAGTATGCCTGCCGCCAGCAGTACGCCCATCACTTCGCCATAGCCCAAAAGCCCGGCCCCGGCCACCACGCCGGAGGCAAACAGCAGGGAATCGCCCGGCAGGAAGGGGGTTACCACAAGGCCTGTTTCGCAAAAAACAATGACGAACAGTATGGCGTAAAGCCATAGCCCGTACTGATCGGCAAGCTCAAACAAATGCACGTCTATGTGCAGAATAAAACTGACAAAGCTGCTCAGTAGTTCCATAAAGGCTGATCTCCCTCATCGGGCGCGTAGGCGCGCCTTCGGTCTGCTCTTGTACCCCAAGGCCGCTTGTGGCACAACACAGCCATGCGCGTACTCACCACCATAGCTGTCCTTGCCCTGATTCTGTTCGCTCCTGTTGCCAATGCTGCCGACACTTATATGGTTGGTTTCAGAACGCTTGGCCAGTGGTCGCCGGAAACAGGTCTGCGCCTGGATGTGAATGTGTGGTATCCATCATCCCGCCCGCCGCGTGATCTCAACTATGCCCCATGGGAGATTTCCGCCTCCCGCGCTGGCAAGGCGGTGGACGGGCGTTTCCCCCTGCTTCTGCTCTCGCACGATACCGCAGGAACGCGTTTTTCGTACCATGATACCGCCGCCTGGCTGGCATCGCTGGGCTTTGTAGTGGCTGCCCCCAACCACCCTGGCGACAACATGGACAACATGGACAACCTGCTGACCTGGCAGCAGCTTGAAAATCGCGCACATGAACTTTCTGGCAGCATTGACCTGCTCCTGCATGATCCGGAAGTGGAGCCCAGCATTGACGCCTCGCGCATCGGAGTAATCGGCTTTGGCGTTGGCGGCGCGGCGGCTCTGCTGCTGGGCGGTGCGCTGCCCGACTGCGAGGGCTGGGCCAGCTACTGCTCGCGTACTGCGCCAAACGACATGTATTGCAATACCTGGGCTCGCGAACGCATGGAATCGCTGTGCAAGAACCTGCCGCTCACACGCAGCCTCGCCGACACGCGCATCCGCGCCATAGCGGCAGTTGCGCCCGGCTTTGGCATGCTGTTTTCGCGCCAGTCGTTCCACTGGTTCTACCCGCCTCTGCTGATCATGGCTGCTCCCAATGACAGCCTGAACAACCCCGCCCTGCATGCGCGGCGCATATTTGAGCTTATGGATAAAAAGCCTCGCTGGCTGAGCCTGCCGCAGGCAGACACGGGTGCGCTCATGGCGCCCTGCCCGGAATCTCTGGCCATGGAATTGCCGGAGCTGTGCCGTTCGGTCACAGAAGAAACGCGGGGTGCAATCCACAGGCGCATGACCGAATCCTTGGGCGATTTTTTTCTACACTACCTTGGCAATGCGCAGAATCTGCCCCAGATTCCGCCGCCGCCCGACCTGACGCCCCAGCAGCAAAAGGCAGCGCCAGAGCCAGCCACGCAGCCTGCGCCAAAACCCAAAAAACGACGCCCAGGCTAGGCTTGTAAAGGCATAGGGCATGCGCCTTTTCAGCTGCCTTGACAATTGCCGCTCGGCTCACTAAAGGGTGTGGCATGGCGGTAGAATCATACCGTAACATGCAAATTTCCCTATCCGGAACAGGATAATATGCGGAACACAATTTATTTGTTCTGTTTTTTACTGGCTGCCCTAGTCCCCGCAACCGCCTTGAGCACAGACAGCCAGGGATTGCCAGAACAGCAAGGCTGGGTGGTCATGCCAGCTGGCGCGCGCCCTGCCTACTTTGGCATACACGGCGGCACCATGCCCGTCAGCCTGCTTGTATATGGCGACGGTTCTTCGCTCGTGACCTTTGTTGGCCGCACCGGCAACGACTTTATTGATGTGTTGCGCCGGGCCGAAGTCTCCATGCCAAGCCTGCTTAACGCCACCTCGCAGCGCTCGGCGGCTGGAAAAAACGTCTCGCCTTCGGCCAATGCTACCGCAGTGCTCATGGCGGGCTCTTCTTCCAGCAGCCTTCCGGTGTTCAATGTCAGCGGCGAAAGACTCTCACACATGGATGTTCCGCCCGGACAGCTCCAACCCTTTGGTCTTTCCGACAAGGCGCTGTCTATCGAAGGTGAAGTAACAGCCCCCCAGCGGCTGTCCACTGTGAAGCAGTATCGCCTGCTTTTTCAGCCGCAGTATCTGCAACCACGGCGCAACCAGCGTTAGCCTAATTGCAAAAAGCAACTTTTACTTTTAACAAAAAATCAAAAAAACTTTTTTACTGTTCAAACAGCCCATTGGGCAAACAAGTTAAATAATTTTAGCTTCAAACGCTGCCTTTTAAAATTGTTTTTGCGACTGCCCGCCCGGTACAAGAGCGGGCTTTTTTTTCGCCTGCTTGATTTGAATGTTTATAGAAGATAAACTATTTTTAAGCAGAACATTTTGTCTCAGGAGACAAGCTATGCCGCTTTCAGATCATTTGGAACTTATGCAGCGCCTCTGTGCCAAAGCAGGACAGGATCATGAGTGCCCCTTTGAAAAACACTTTCGTTCAGGCATTATGTCACTCAAGGAATTCAGCACGGACTATGATGCCATAGTTGACGAGCACAACCCCTTTTATCAGGAATTTACAAAATACCTGAAGCAGGATGCCCTGGAGACTGACGATCTGTTTTCGCTCTTTGAATGTCTGGTGATCTTTATCCGCATGCGCCAGATGGCACGTTCCGGCCTTGAGCTCAGCCTCAGGGAACAGAGCGTGCTGGACTATTTTGAATCATGCGGTGAGTGGGCGTCACGTGACGATACGCTCGTAAGCAACTGGTACTGGAAGCAACTTCCAGGTAAGCAGCGCAACCATTAGCGAAACAGCTCTCCGCAACGTGTCGCCAGATAATTCCAATCCACCAAACCGCCAGCCATATCCATGCGCAAAGGCCGCCCAGCATTGCTGAGCGGCCTTTTCAACATATGTGCTACGGCTATGCCGCCAGCATTCTAGAACACGCCAGGATTAAGCATCACCAGCACGGTGCAGATAATGCCCACGATGGTGCCGTAGAGCATGAAGGGCCAGAACGTGCGGCGCAGGACCTCGCCTTCTCGGCCCGACAGGCCCACAACCGCGCAGGCAGCCACGATATTGTGCACGCAGACCATGTTGCCCATGGCGCCGCCAACGGCCTGAGCCGCAACGATGATCTGACGGGGCAGGTGCAGGGCCTGAGCCATGTTCCACTGGAATTCAGCAAACATAAGGTCAGAAACCGTGTTGGAGCCAGTGATAAAGGCACCAAGACCACCCACAAAGGCAGCCAGAACAGGCCACACCGAACCAGCCACAGCGGCCACTGCCTGAGCCAGAGCCAAAGGCATGGAGGGCACATCAATGGGGTTTGTCGCAGAACCACGGAAGATGGACACCAGCGCCACGGCAAAGATCAGGGCAATGGTGGGGGACTTCATCTTGCGCAGGCTTTCGCCCCAGGCTCGGGAAACCGCGGCCTTGGGCATCTTGTGCAAGGTGATCGTCATGAGCGACACCACGATAAAGAACGTGCCGGGCAGATACAGATAATCAATGGAAGCGTTTACGCCCTTGAATCCCAGGATATCAACAAAGTTCAGCTTGAAACTCAGCAGCCAAGCCTTGAGCCCCAGCGAAGGAATGCGCGAAAGCACCAGCAGGATGCAGATCAGCACATAGGGCAACCATGCCTGGAGCTGGGTCATGTGCGCACGGAATTCTGTCTTGGTGCTGGGGGGCACGGAGCCAGTCCAGCTTTTGTCCCATTCTGTATGCGGGGCAAATTCCCACACCGTCTTGGGAACGCAAAATCCCTTTTTGGTACCCCACACCACAACGCCGAGACCAAGCAGGCCAGCAAGCAGAGCGGGGAATTCAGGGCCAAGCAACCACGCGCAAGCAAGGTACGGCACAAGGAAGCAAACACCCGCAAAAACGCAGTACTTCCAGGCGGCAAAGCCAACAGACCAGGACTTTTCCTTGCCAAAAAAGCGGGTCATGAAGCCCAGCATGAAAATGGTCAGGATAATTGCCATGGGGGCATGCATAAAGGTCGCCCACTGGCCTACAGCCGCACCAAACCCGTCATAATTCTGGAAGGGCAAATTGGGGTTGGCGGCAACGGATTCCGCCACAAGATTTTTAAGAAAGCTGAAACCAACGATAACAGGCGTGCCCACTGCCCCAAAGGTAACTGGCACGGAGTTGAACACCAGGCAGACCACGGCTGCGGCCATGGCCGGAAAGCCCAGAGCAAGCAGCAGGGGCGCGGCAAGAGCGGCAGGAGTGCCAAAGCCGGCAGCGCCTTCAATAAAGGCTCCAAACATGAAGCCAATAATGATGGCTTGCAGACGGCGGTCACGGCTGACGCCCTGCATGCCGCACTGGATGGTTTCCATGCCGCCGCTTTCTTCAAGAGTATAAAGAATAAGAATTGCGCCAAAAACAATAATCAGAACGCCAATGGCAACGACAACGCCCTGGAGCGACAGAGCAAGCAGATAGGAGGGAGATAGCTTCCAACCCACAAGTCCGCAGATGACGCAGACCAGCCAGGCCAGAGGCATGGCTCGGGTCGCTGGCCACCGCAGGCCAACCATAAAAATGAGTGCAACAAGGATGGGGATAATAGCTAAAAGGGCCAACATTCCAATAGACATAATGCCTCCGCATTTGTGAAGCAGTGAGATGCTCCCATTCTCAGCACACACTGCCCAGTTTTACACCTCGCCGCCTGGCAGGATGATGTTAACGCAATGCTGCCGCATTGCTTTACGGGGTTTCAGCCAGAGTTTTTCCGTCCCCAAGCGCAAGGGGACAGACCAGGTTTCGGCCCTCCCCACAGTGGAGAGCCGAAACCATCCCTCAACTTTCCTGCGGATGAAGAGCCTCAGCTCTCCACCCGCAGGAAGATGTTTCGTTGGATTATTTTTTCAGATTTTCAGCCAGAAGTTCGGCAATATGATCGACCTTTATCTTGAGGCCCTGCTTTTCAGCACCGCCACGGATCTGCATGACGCAGCCGGGGCAGTCCACCACCAGGCGGTCAGCGCCGGTGGCCTTCATATTGGCGATCTTCTTGTCCAGCAGCTGGGCCGAGATTTCGGGGAACTTCACAGAGTAGCTGCCGCCAAAGCCGCAGCACACTTCTTCTTCCTCGCAAGGCACGTATTCAGCCGCATCGCCAATGAGATCGCGGGGGGCCTTTTTGACGCCCAGGCCGCGGCACAGGTGGCACGAGGCATGGTAGGTGACCTTCTGCGCGGACTTGTTGAAGTCCTCGGCCTTGAGGCCCAGCACGTCATGTACGAAGGAGCTGAAGTCGATGATCTTGGCCGCAAAGGCCTGAGCTTCCACCGTGGAGAAATCCTGATCCAGGATTTCAGGGTAGTGGTGCTTGAGGTGACCGGCGCAGCTGGCGCACAGCGTGATGATGTAGTCGTAGTTGCCGCCACGGAAGGCCGCAATATTCTGCTTGGCCACGTCCATGGAGGTTTTGCGCTGGCCCATCATTTCGAGGGGCAGGCCGCAGCATGACTGTTCCATGGGAAAGTCCACGGCCACGTTTTTGGCGGCCAGAATCTTCACGCAGGCTTCCAGTTCTTCGGGGTAGATGAAGTCCTGGGCGCAACCGCTGAAGATGGCCACGCGGAAGGTGGGGTTCTGCACCTTGGGGGCCAGTTCGGGCCAACGGTCGCGGAAGGACTTGTTGGCAATGGCGGGCAGAGCCTTGAAGTTGTGCTTGCCAAGGAAGACGGCAGGCAGATGGCGCTGGAACTGCGCCCCGCGTGTGAAGGGCTTCTGGGCGAAGCTGGCGAACTTGAGCAGCTTGTGGAACAGCTTGCGGTTCTTCATCACAGCGGAAAGCAGGTTGGCTTCAATGGGCGCGCCCTGTTCCACGTTGAGGCGCGAGCGCACTTCGCGGATAAGACGCGGCAGGTCGATGCCGCCAGCGCACACATTGGCGCACGATTCGCAGCCCATGCAGTTCTGGCTGAGAATACGGGCGCGATCCTTGCCGTGGAAGAAGTAGGTAAGGATCAGGCCGATGGCGCCAATGTAGATGTAGCCCATCTTGTGGCCGCCCACGAGGCGGTACACGGGGCAGACGTTGGCGCAAGCGCCGCAGCGCACGCAGCGGAACACCTGCGAGAAGAGGGGATCCTTGGCGATTTCGGTACGGCCGTTATCAAGAAAGATAACGTGCAGAATCTTTTTGTCGTCGGCATTGGCTGCGCAGGGGCCTGCGCCGCACATCCAGGTAACATAGGAGGTAAGGCGCTGGGCGGTGGCGTTGCGGGGCAGCACCTGAAGGGCCACCAGGGCATCGTCCAGCTTGGCAACGAGCTTGTCCAGACCGGCAATGGCAACATGCACACGCGGCAGGGTCGTAACCATGCGGGCGTTGCCTTCGTTGGTCACGGTAGAGATCGCGCCGTTTTCGGCCACGGCAAAGTTACAGCCGCTCACGCCCATATCGGCGGCGATGAACTTGCGGCGCAACTGCACGCGGGCCACCTTGACCAGACGCTGCACGTCAGAATCCTGCTTGACGCCGGTGGCCTTGGTGAAGTCGTCCGCCACCTGATAACGCGAAAGGTGGATGGCGGGCATAACCATGTGCGAAGGACCTTCGTGGCGCAGCTGGATGATCCATTCGCCAAGGTCGGTTTCGTCCACGATCAGGCCGTTGCCTTCCAGCGCGGTGTTCAGGCCGATTTCTTCGGCGGTCATGGACTTGGACTTGACCACCTTCTTCACTTTGTTTTCTTTGGCGATGCGAACGATCATGTCGTTGGCTTCGGCAGCGGTGGCGGCACGGTGCACGTGCACGCCGCGCTTTTCAGCTTCGGCCTTGAACTGAGCGTACAGTTCGTCCATGTGCTGACAGGCGTAGTCCTTGGCGTCGGCGATCTGCTTGATCAGCGCTTTCTCGTCCACTTCCTTGAACACGGCTTCGCGGTTGGCGCGGTAGGCCACGGCAAAGGTATCAAGGGTGCGACGCAGAAATTCGTCGTTCAGGGCTTCGTCCAGTTCCTTATGATATCCCGATGAGCTCTTGAGGGCGTCATGCATGGGTTAGTCCTCCAGCAGAATGATATGCAGTTCCAGCGGCCCATGCACGCCCACGGCAGCCACGCGCTCAATGTCGGCGGTACGGCTGGGGCCAGTCACCAGTGTGGTGTACGTGGCAGTACCTTCGTTCATGCGCTCGCGCAGCAACTGGGCTATGGAGGGCAGATCGGGGTAGATGGTGGACTTGCGCAGCATCAGCACGGAAACTTCCGAGATCATGCCCGTAAGGCGCACGTCTTCGTTGTCGGTATTGAGCAGGCAGGTGCCGCTGGCGGCAACGCCAAGTTCGGCAGTGGAGACGCCCACGTCAATACCGGCAAGATAGTTGCGCAGCCCTTCGCGGATGCACAAAAAACCTTTTTCTTCACAGGCAGCTGCCAGCGCGGCAAAATCGGCGTCGCCAAGCTGCGGCGCTGCCACCACACGTTGTACGCGCGTGGGAACCTTATTGGGGCCAAGGGGGCCTTGTTCCGTGCCGGGTTCGTCAGCCAAAAGCTCTGCGGGAGCCTTGTTGGCGCAAACGTCCACAACATACTGCAAGGCGGCTGCCATGTTGGGCACTTCCTGCACTACGGCGTTAACAGCCGCAGCCTTGGCGGAAAAGGCTTCTACCAATTCCTGATGTGTCATAAACAACTCCTTTTTCAAAACACGCCGGGTTCTTGAACCATGCAGCTTCGCCGCGAAAAATAGTGTGCAGAGGGCCGGATTCACCCGCTGCCATTGTTTGCGCTCATATTCCTGCGAACGGCGTAACACGCCCATAGCTTCCGAAACAAACCCCCACGGCTCTTCTTCAGATGGGCATTCTGGCAGAATAACCGCCGGGTTGATAAACGCGGCGGAGGAACCACAGTCCCCCGCCGCGCTCGCATGTTACTTCAGGCTTTCAGCGTACAACTCCACTGTGTGCTTGACGCGCACGGAGTCATGGTTGTGCGAAAGCACGTCCTCAAGCTGCATCATGCAGGCAGGGCAACCGGCGGCCACAATCTTGGCTCCGGAAGCTACCACATTGTTGCGCTTGCGCTGGCCGATCTTGCGCGAATAATCGTAGTGGAAGAGGTTGAACGATCCGCCGCAGCCGCAGCAGCGGTCAGCTTCGGCCATTTCCGTGATCTTGTAGGCCGGGTTGGCCGCAACAACGGAACGGGGCTGGCTGACAACGCCAAGCGACTTCTTGAGGTGGCAAGAATCGTGGTAGGTCACGCTGACGGCGTTTTCCTGAGCCTGCTCGGCGGGCTGCACCTTGAGCACATCCACCAGGAAGGCATTGATGTCCATGGCCTTGGCGGCCAGTTCTTCAATCTTGCGTTTTTCGGCAGAACCCAGACGGTGCGCGTAGCGGGGCCACAGTTCCTTGACCGTGGAGGTGCAGGAACCGCAGGGGCTGAGAATATAGTCGAAGTCGCCGTTTTTGAGGGCTTCCACGTTCACGCGCATCTGCTCCACCATGCCCTTGGCATCACCGGACGAAAGCGCCGGAATGCCACAGCAGGTGAGATTTTTGGGCATGAACACGGCCACGTTGTGATAACGCAGCACCTTCAGGCAGGCTTCTGCCATATCGGTGTACATTTTGTCGCCCACGCAGCCGGGGAAGAACGCCACCTTGAGCCCGCCAGCGCGGCGGGGTTCGTCAAGCGCGCCGTAGCGGGCGTGCAGAGGTGTTTTTGCCAGGGGGTGGATGTGGCGGTCGCCCAGCATGAAGTTGAGCAGAGGCGCGCACACGGTGCCCTGCGCGTCGTTGCTCGAGCCAAAGATAAGGCCCTGCATGGGCGCGCCAACGCGCATGGCGAAGTTGAAGAGGCCAGGCTTGGTCAGAAGCGAACGGAAGATCATCTTCTTGACCGGGTGCAGGCCGATGAACTCGTTTACGATTTCACGGGCTTCCATGAAGACGTCCATAATCTGGACGCCGGGCGGGCAGGACGCCTGGCAGGAACCGCACAAAAGGCAGCGGCCCAGTTTTTCGGCCACAGCCGCAGGGTCCTGAATCATCTCATGGGCCAGGTTGTCAATAAGGGCCAGCTTGCCGCGAGCCACGTCGGCTTCCATACCGGTGGCGCCGAACATGGGGCACACGGCCTGGCACATGCCGCATTTCATGCAGGCAGTGATCCTGTCGTCCAGGGCCATAAGGCGCTGGGCCAGTTCGTGCATAGTACTCATGAAACGCTCCTGGAGCGGTTGAATTTTTGCTCTTGCCCGGTAGCGCCCGCACTGGGCGGGCAGCCCCCGGAAAAGACGGGGGCCAAAAGACCCCGCCTCTGCAATGCCGGAGCGAACTGCCTAGATGCCCACCAGCTTGGTGGAGTTAAGCAGTCCCTTGGGGTCAAGAGCCCGGCGCAGCCGCTGCGAGAACAGAATGGTGCCGCGTGAGGTTTCCTTTTCCATCCACTTGGACTTGGCGGTGCCTATGCCGTGTTCGCCGGAGAGCGTACCCTTCAGCTTGATAGCCGTATCGAACATTTCGTCGATGGCTTCTTCCACGCGCTTGAATTCGTCGGCGTCGCGCTTGTCGCACAGGAAGGTGGGATGCAGGTTGCCGTCGCCAGCGTGACCAAAGGTGCCCACTTCAAGGCGGTACTTGGCCGCGATGTCGTTGACGGCCTTGACCATGGCGGGGATCTGCGAACGCGGCACGGTGGCGTCTTCAAGCACGGTGGTGGGCCGGGCGCGGGCCAGCACGGGCAGGGCCATGCGGCGGGCTTCCCACAGCTTGAACTTTTCGGCGGCGTCCTTGGGCACGTGCACGGCAGTGGCGTGGTTGGCCTTCAGCACCTTTTCAACGGCTTCGGCATCGTCAGCAACCTGGGCAGGGTGGCCGTCCACTTCGATGAGCAGGATGGCGCCAGCCTCGCGCGGCAGACCAGCCTTGGTGAAGTCGTCCACGCGCACGATGGTGTTGTTGTCGAGGAATTCGAGAGTACAGGGCACAACGTGGGCGGCGATGATGCCCGCCACAGCGTCAGCGGCGTCCTGCACGTCAGAGAACACGGCCATCAGGGCCTTGGAGGCCTTGGGCGGCGGCACGAGCTTGAGGATGGCTTCAGAAATAACGCCCAGCGTGCCTTCAGACTGCACCATCATGCCGGCGAGGTTGTAACCGGTAACGCACTTGACCGTGCGCGAACCGGACTTGACCACTTCGCCCGTGGCGTCGAAAAATTCGATGCCCATGAGGTAATCCTTGGTAACGCCGTACTTGAGGCCGCGCAGGCCGCCAGCGTTTTCAGCAATGTTGCCCGCGAGGGTGGACACAGCCTGGGAACCCGGATCGGGGGGGTAAAAAAGATTTTTCTTGGCAACCGTAGCCGCAAATTCAGCAGTAATGACGCCCGGTTCCACCACAGCGTAGAGGTCGTCAGAATTGATTTCAATGATGCGGTTAAGGCCGGTGGTCAGAATGACCACAGTTTCGGACTTGTCCGGGATGGTGCCGCCGGAAAGGTTGGTTCCCGCGCCGCGCACGGTCATGGGGATACCATTGTCATACAGTTTTTTCACACACTGGCCGAGCTGTTCCTTGGTAGTGGGGCGCACCACCAAAGAAGGCATGACCGGCGGCAACACCGCAGAATCATACGAATAGCTCATGCGGTCGGCTTCGGAACTGAACACGTTTTCCTTGCCGATCATGTCTTCAAAATCCTTAATCAACGCCTGGCTTGCCATAAGGCCTCCTTAAAAGTCCGTCATGAACGTCTTTATGGTAAGGCACAGACCTCGCGCCCCTTGCGCGGGCCTGACAGATTTGGATTCCCATACGGTTGTTTGAACAGCCGGTCAACTTTTTTACGAGAATGAAGACGTATAGCGTTGTTTGACAAGTTTGCAAAGGGCACAAGCCAAAAAACTTTGGTATCACAGTCTGACATTATCGCCAAAAGTTTCCCCACTGTCGTTGCACCGATACCTGGGCAATGCGATATGCATCATTGCAATTCAAATCGTTTTAAACAGTTAAGCATTATGCGCGATATTGTGAAGACGCAGTGCCCACAATGTTCCCAACACTCTGGCTGGAAGGAACACATAAAAAAAATTCTGCGGCTGCCATGAAAAAATATTCCATGTCCAGCAACGGCATCGCAAAATGCGACCAGTGAGAAAATGTGAAAAAGATGGCCCAGACAGGCGGGAATGCCGGAATCAGGAGCTTGTGAGGATGTGGCGGCGCAGCGCGCGCCGCCACAAAAAAATTAACGCTGCCAACAGCTGCCGTCAACGGCAGATACCAGCGGATATGCCCGGACGGGCCAATTGTGTTAGCTTGCCCGGGGTTTCTTTGCAGCGGCCTGCTTCCAGAAGAAAAAATGCCCCAGAGCCATGCCGCCATGTCCAACGGCATAGGCCATCAAAAGCCATACAAATACGCTGTGCAGGCTTGCTGCTGTGTGCGACGCATCACCCATCTGCCACGAGCGGAACCACCACAGGCCAGTGAGCAGGGTCATACTCAAGGCTCCCATGCCGAGGCCCTGCACAACACAGGCAAGCCCCTTGGGGCGCGGCGCGATAATAAGCTTGCCGCTGCGTATGGCCGCAACGTCACTGGCAAGTTGCGCCATGTCGCCCCACAGATAGGGAAAATAGTGACGCGGCCCACGCATGCCAAGCCCGCATGCCACAAGGCCAAATCCCAGCACGCACAGCACAAGGCCCAGAATCATGTGGACGGCGCCAAGGCCAAAAAGTTGCGTCAGCACCTGCACCATTATCAGGCAGACCACCAGGGCGTGCAAAAAACGCAACACCGGCGGCTGAAAAAATCCGAGAAACTTCCACAGCAAACCCAACTGGGTTTTCAGCATTTCACCCAAGCCCATAGCGTCGCTCCCTGTTTTGCAACTTTTCAAGAACGGCGGCGCAACGGCGCGCCTGTGGCTTCAATCCCCGCAAAAAAACAAGCGCCGCCCCAAGGGGCGGCGCAACAGGTCTAATGGAGGCACGAGCATGAAAGCATGTGCGCCATCTTTTCTTTCTTGGTACGCAGATAGTTTTCATTCTCCGGGCAGGCTTCCATTTCAATGGGCACCCGCTCCACAATCTCTATGCCGTAACCGGAAAGTCCCACAATCTTCTTGGGGTTATTGGTCAGCAAGCGGATCTTGTGGATGCCCAGGTCAACCAGCATCTGCGCGCCGGTGCCGTAGTCGCGCAAATCCGGGGGGAAGCCCAGCTTGCGGTTGGCTTCGACCGTATCGTAGCCCTCATCCTGCAAGGCATAGGCCTTGATCTTGTTGGCAAGGCCGATACCACGCCCTTCCTGACGCATATAGAGCAGCGCGCCGCGTCCTTCTTTTTCGATCTGGCGCAGGGCAGCGCCCAGCTGGCCGCCGCAGTCGCAGCGCAGTGATCCAAGGGCATCACCCGTGAGGCATTCGCTGTGAATACGGGTCAGCACCGGTTCCGGCGTGGAAAGGTCGCCCTTTACAAGTGCCAGATGCGTGCCGGGTTCGTTTTCGCTTTCATAGGCAATGACAGAGAAGTCGCCAAAGCGCGTGGGCAAATGGGCCTGCGCCACCCGGCGCACCGAAACCTGACCCCGGTCAAGGCGGTAGCGGATGAGATCCTTGACCGCGGCAATCTTCAGGCCGTGCTCTTCGGCAAAAATTTCAAGGTCGGGCATGCGCGCCATGGTGCCGTCGTCGCGCATGATCTCGCAGATGACGGACGCAGGCTTGAGCCCGGCCAGACGGGAAAGGTCAACGCCGCCTTCGGTCTGCCCGGCGCGCGAAAGCACACCGCCAACCTTGGCCCGCAGGGGGAAGATATGCCCGGGGGTGACGATATCGTCAGGCCGCACATTGTCTGCCACGGCAGCCAGGATGGTCGTGGCGCGGTCGGCGGCGGAAATGCCCGTGGTCACGCCGTCGCGGGCTTCAATGGAGATGGTGAAGTTGGTGCCAAAGCGCGAGCCGTTGCGCTGGGTCATCAGGGGCAGTTGCAAGCGGTCAATGATCTCGGGAGCCATAGGCAGGCAGATGAGCCCCCTGCCGAACTTGGCCATGAAATTGATGGCTTCCGGAGTCACATGCTCGGCTGCCATGGTGAGGTCGCCTTCGTTTTCGCGGCCTTCGTCATCTACCAGAATAATCATTTTGCCCTGCCGGATGTCGGCAATGGCCTCTTCAATGCTGCACAATGGCATGTTGCTTCCTTCATTGCCCGCCGGGGGGCGTGATTTTTTTTACTTTCATCAAAGGTTAGGTACGGAGGCCTGTTCTGTCAACCGCAGGAGGGTCAAACACACAGCGCCTTTCTGCCCGCAAAAGGTTCAGTGCCACCCCCGCAGAGACAAATCGCCCGCGCCTTGGGCTAACTGCCCGAAACAGGCTTGAGGCCAACCTCTGCCAGCAGATCCTTGACCGACCTGCCGAACAAAAAGGGCAGCATGGCGCGGGGTACGCCAGCGCGCTCCACGCAAAGCTCGCGAAAGGCCGCGTCCATGCGGGCGGCTTCGCCCAGTTCCGCCACGGCGGCTTCCCGCTCGCTGCCCTCCAGCGGGCCTTGCTCCGCATAACGCTCCACCGTCAGGCCTTGCCCCTGCTGCGGAAAAAATCCCAGTCTGTCGGCCAGTTCAAGCACCGCCCGCACAGAAACCTGCTCTTCATGCGCGCTCACAAGGTCAGGCAGCAAGGCCCTGCTGGCAGCACTCAGAGTTGAAAATCCGGGGATCCCGTCGGCCAGCGCGTTCAGAGCCGCATACCGCCCAAGGTGCGAACCCTTGGCAAGCAGGGCCTCCAGCGGCCCGGTGTCCATGCAGAACAGGGCCGTGCACTGGGCCGGGCGCTGTTCATAGATGCCGCAGCCCGCGCCTTCGCGGTAATAACGGCAGCGCCAGGGGTGCACCCTGCCGCCGGGCCCGGCAATCTTGAGACGTTCCCCTTCCAGCGGCCGCAATGCCTTGCGCGAGTCATCCCGCGCCCACTCCCCGGCGCGCAGGCACACCAGGGCTTCGAGGGTCAACGTGCCGGAAACCAGCAATGCGGCGTCGCTCAGCATCAGGGTCGGCCCGCCCAGCAGGCAACAGGTGCCGCAGCGCCTGCACACAGGCTCCCCGCCGGAATCCGCGGGCATGGATGAAAAAGGGGTATTCTGCATACTCATAGGTTCTCCAGGGCCGGATCAGTGCGAAGGAGGAAAGGCTTGCCCTTTCTCCGCATGTTCCTGCCGGTTCTGCTTGAAACGTCCGCCCCAGAGGCGTCCCAGCCTGCGGGAGAGTTTTTCCATATAATAGTAGTACACTGGCGTGATGTAGAGCGTGACCAACTGCGAAAAGCACAGCCCGCCCACCACAGCCAGACCCAGCGCACGGCGGGCATCGGCCCCCGCGCCGATGCCCACGGCAATGGGCAGCGCGCCCATGAGCGCGGCCACGGTGGTCATCATGATAGGCCGAAAGCGCACATGACAGCCCTGGGTAATGGCTGCCAGCGGATCAAGGGACGGATCATTCTTCTGCGCTTCCAGTGCGAAATCGAGCATCATGATGGCATTTTTCTTTACGATGCCAAGCAGCATGATGATGCCCACAAAGCCGTACAGATCAAGCTCCATGCCGAACAGCCACAGGGTCGCCAGCGCGCCAAAGCCCGCCGACGGCAAGCCGGAAAGAATGGTGAACGGGTGGATAAAGCTTTCATACAAAATGCCCAGCACAAGATAAATGACCACAATGGCCAGCACAAGCAGCCAGCCCATACCTTTGAGCGAACTCTGAAAGGCCTGCGCAGTGCCCTGCGATTCGGCGGTCACCGTATCGGGCAGCAGCGGGCGCGCCGCCGCCTCCACCGCGCCTACGCCCTGACTGAGCGAAATACCGGGGCGCAGGTTGTACGAGATGGTCACGGACGGGAACTGCCCGTTGTGGTTGACCGCGATGGGGCCAACACCGGTGGAAAGTTTGGCAAGAGTATCCAGCGGTACAAGATCGCCGCTCTTGGAGCGCACATAAAGCCGCGAAAGGGCCGAGCGGTCTTTCTGGAAGGGCTTTTGCAATTCCACAAAGACCGAATAGTCATCCGTAGGCGCGTAAATTGTCGAAACCTCGCGCGAACCGTAGGCCGACTGCAGGGCCAGCTCTATCTGCTGCGGGGTCACGCCCAGAGCTGCGGCGCGGTTGCGGTCAATGGTCACGCGCAGTTCAGGATTCTTGAGTTGCAGGTCGCTGTTGACGTCCTGCAATTCCGGCAGCTTGCGCAGGGCATCCTCGATGCGTTGGGCGCTTTCAAAAAGCGAACCCATATCCGGCCCAAACAGCGTGTATTGATACAGGGCCTTGGAGGCGCGGCCGCCAATGCTGATGGTGGGCGGCACACGCACAAATACGCGCATGGAAGGCGAGGTGTTGAGATCCTTGCGCAGCTTCTGGGCCACGGCCTCAATGCCGGGGCGTTTGTCGTGCTCTGCCAGCCGCATGAGCAGGATGCCGTTGTTCATGCTCTGGCTGCCGCCCACAATGCCCACAATGGAGTTGTAGGCCGCCACATGGGTGGATGATTCCAGCATTGGGTCAAGGCTGTGCTGCGCCCGCACCATGCCCTCAAAGGACACGCCCTGCTCCGCCTCGGTACTGGCCTGCAACAGGCCCATGTCTTCCGTAGGCAAAAAACCCTTGGGAATGACCATGCCCAGCCATACTGTCAGGGCCAACAGGCCAAACGAGGCCAACAGGGTAATGCGCCGATGGCGCAACGCCACATCCAGCGAGCGGGCGTACAGGTCGGCCAGGCGGTCAAAACATCGTTCGAGCGCGCCGTACATCCCGCTCACGGCAGGCTTGTGCCCGGCCATGTTCCGCCCCTGAGCCTTTAAAAAATAGGCGCAGAGCATGGGAGTGAGCGTGAGTGAAACCACGCCGGAGCTCAGAATCGCGCCAATGATCACCACCGCGAATTCGCGGAACAGCCGCCCCACAATGCCGCCCATGAACAGCACGGGAATGAACACCGCCGCCAGCGAGAGCGTCATGGAAACAATGGTGAAGCCGATCTCCGCCGAGCCGTCAAAGGCCGCTGTCTGCGGATCCTTGCCCATTTCCTGATGGCGCACGATGTTTTCAAGCATGACGATGGCATCGTCCACCACAAAGCCCACGGCAAGAGTCAGGGCCATGAGCGAGAGGTTGTCCAGGCTGTAGCCCAGCACAGACATGACGGCAAAGGTCGAAATAACCGACATGGGCAGGGCAAGGCTGGGAATGATGGTGGCGGGCAGGTTGCGCAAAAAGATAAATATGACCAGCACCACCAGAAATACCGTGAGCACCAGAGTGAATTTTACGTCTGCCACAGATTCGCGGATGGACTCGGAGCGGTCGTAAAAAACCTCCACCTTGGCGGAGGGCGGCAATTGTTTTTCCAGCGCGGGCAGCAGGGCGCGGATGGAATCCACCACCTGCACTGTATTGGTGCCGGGCTGGCGCTCCACGGCCAGCATGATGCTGGGCGCGCCGCCGTTGCTCCAGGTGAGCTGTTTGTCCTGCTTGAAGCTGTCCACCACTTCGCCCAGATCGCGCAGGCGCACGGGCGCGCCGTTGCGGTAGGCCACCACCGCGTCGCTGAAGGCGCGGGCGTTCATAAGCTGGCCCGAAGATTTGATGGAATCAGCCCGGTGCGACCCTTCCAGCGAGCCTGTGGGCAGCATGCTGTTGGCTGCGGCAACAGCCTCTGCCACCTCGTCAATGCCAAGGCCTCGCGTGGCCAGCTCGTCCGGATTCAGCTGCACGCGCACTGCGTACTGCTTCTGCCCGTAAATGACCACCTGAGCCACGCCGTCCACCATGGAAAGTCGCTGGCCTATGAGCGTATCCGCGTATTCATTAAGCACATAGAGCGGCAAGGTGGCAGATGATACGCGCAGTTGCAGGATGGGCAGATCCGCGGGGTTCACCTTGCGGAAGCTCGGCGGCACGGTCATGTTGGAGGGCAAACGGCGCTGGGCAAGGCCGATGGCCGACTGCACGTCCAGAGCCGCCGCATCGATATTGCGGTCAAGGGCAAACTGGATGGTGATGCGTGTGCGGCCCGTAGAATTGACAGATGAAATGGAGTCGATGCCCGCAATGGTGAAAAATTCTTTTTCCAGCGGCGTAGCCACGGATGAGGCCATGGTTTCCGGATCGGCCCCGGCAAGTTCGGCCTGCACCTGAATGGTGGGAAAATCCACGGTGGGCAACTGGTTTACGGGCAGGTTGCGATACCCCGACACGCCAAAAAACAGCATGCCCAGCATTATCAGCACAGTGGCCACAGGGCGGCGGATAAAAAGCGCGGCGATATTCATGCGGCCCCCTCGGGGAATGCAATGGACGGCACACTTGCCTTGCGGCAAAAGGGGCTGCCCGGATCAAGTCTGCCCATATAAAACAATCAACGTCCGGGGCACTCGCCTTGTGGCGGTCAAAGCCCGCCCAAGCCTGCTTTGGACAAATCCATTCCGATCAATTCAAAAAATACTGCTCCAGCTCCCGCACCAGCAGGAACAGGCCCAGCAAACAGCACACGCCGCCAATGAGGGTGCGCAGCATGCCTGTGGGCGTGCGTTTTGCCAGAACCACGCCGCCAGCAAACCCTGCGACTTCAAGAATGCATATTATCGGCAGCAGGGCAAAATCCACATGCCCGTCAGCTATATTGCCCACCGTGCCAAACAGGGCTGTAACCACCTGATACGGCATGGCAAGGCCCACAGCCGTCATGGGGGCAACCCCAGCGGCTATCATCCACGGGATGGTCAGCACCGGGCCGCCAGCGCCAGTCATGCCCGCCAGAAAGCCCGTGCTCGCCCCGATGAAGAAAAACCCCGCCCTGCTCTGCCAAAAAACGCTGCCGCCAGCCTTGGGGGGGCGCAATACGCAAAAGCCTGCAAACAGGATGATGCCCGCCAGCAAAATTACCAGCGGCTTTGCGTTGATGCTGGCGTTGAGCACGGCCCCGGGCAGAGCCGCGAGGCCGCCGATCATAAAGGGCGTGGCCCGCGACCAGTCCACATGGCCCAAACGGCGATACATGACGGTTCCCACCAGCCCAATGGGCAAAAAGGACGCCAGCGCCGTCCCCATGGCCTCGTGCGGCTCAAGCCCGCTCAGCAGGATCAGGCCCGGAGGAACAAGAATACCGCCCACGCCCGTAAGCCCGACCAGAATACCCACCAGCAGGCATACAGCGCCCAGAACTATTAACAGCATATCTTCCTCAAAAATTAGGCAGACTGACCACCATGAAGCACAGCCAGAGCGTCAGTCCCCCACACAAGGCGCTATAGCGCAAGAGTTCACAAAGCGCCAGCAAGCGCTTGCGATCCCAGGGCGCGGCCTCGTCCTGTTCCGGCCCGAGCCAGGGTTTTGGCGTCAGCGTGCCGAAGTACACGGACGGCCCGCCCATGCGCGCGCCGCACAACCATGCGCAGACCGTCATGGACCAGCCGGAATTGGGGCTTGGCATACCTACGGCCTGTCGGGCCACAACCCGAAAACCGGGCCAGCGGCCTTGCCACACGCGCACGGGCCGCAGCCGACCGGGCAAAAACCGCAGATGATGCTCGCAAATGGCTACGCATCTGTCCGCAAGGCAGGCCGCACAGGCCGACAAACGGGCAGGAAGGTAGGCCAGCGCATCATCGCCGCGCGCCCCGGCCCAGCCCAGCCAGCGCCACTTTTCGGTCACGTAGCCCCACATGGAATCAGTGGTGCTCACGGCCTTGTAGCACCACATGGCCACGGGCCCGCCCACGAGCAGCCAGAAAAAAGGAGCCATAAAGGCGTCCGTAAGATTCTCAGAAAGCGTATCGGCCAGCGTTTTGCGCATGAGGAGACGGTCCATGCTGGATGTATCCCTGCTGACCAGCCACGAAAGCGCTTCGCGCGCTTGCGGCTCGTCATAGTGTTCGACCCGGCGCAGCACTTCCTGCCCGGTGCGCAGCAAGCTGCCCAGAGCAAGCCCGGCCCAGGCCAGATACAGGGCCAGCAGTGGCCCAAGCACCGGCAAGGAAACCAGCCCCCATGCCGCAACACCTGTCAGCCCCACAAGCACCGCCAGGGCAATCGCCCCGGCAAAACGCCCGCGCTGGCGTTCGGCATCCGGCCCGTTCTTGCGCATAACGCGCCGCGCCGGGGCTTCCAGCCAGTCCAGCAGCTTGCCCACCACGCAGACAGGGTGCCTCCAGGGCAGGGCAGGATCGCCCAGCCAGAGATCAAAAATCAGGGCCAGAGGGGCAAGCCACCAGCATTCCCACACGGAATAGGGGAATAGCTGCGCCAGACTCACGCCCAATTCTCCATAAGGCCGGTGCGGGCCAGGGCCATATACAGCACAATTCCCGCCGAGGTGGAAAGGTTGAGGCTGCGCACACGGCCCTCCAGCATGGGAATGCGGATACGGTGGGGTGAAAGCGCCAGAATTTCCTGCGGCAGACCGCGCGTCTCCGGCCCGAACACGAGGCAATCTTCCGGTTCAAAGGCAAACTGGTGCACCGGGGCGCTGACCTGCCCTTTTTTGGCCGAGGTCAGCACAAGGCGTGCGCCCTGCTGCCCTTGCGCTGCAAAGGCGGCCCAATCGGGCCAGACGCGCAGCCGCACGTTGGGCCAGTAATCCAGCCCTGCACGCTTGAGGTAGCGGTCTTCAAGCTTGAAGCCCAGAGGTTCAATGAGATTCAGGGTGGTATCCGTGGCGGCGCACAGCCGGGCGATATTGCCTGTATTGGGGGGAATTTCCGGCTCAAAAAGAACTATCTGCATGGTGTAGCTGACTGGTGGTAATAATGTGAATGGCACAGACTGGAAGTGCCAGCCATATTGCCGTGGCAAACATATCTAGTTGGCCTCCCCCGCGAGGGACAGGCGCATGCCGATGCGGTTGGTCAGGCCGCAGCGCTTTTCTTCTTCAAGAATATCCTTGAGAAACCGGGGCATGCCCGCATCTTCCAGAGCAGTGAAGCCCAAGCGGGCGTAAAATGGCGCGTTCCAGGGCACGTGGGTAAACGTTGTCAGATAGAGTGCGGGCATTTGGCGTTGCCGCATGCGCCCTGCAACCCGGCCAATGAGCGCCGCGCCTATGCCTTTGCGCATGTGGTCGGGGTGCACGTCAATCTGGGCCAGCAGGGCAGCATGGTCAATCAGCCGCACATAGGCGTAGCCCACAGGATTGCCCGCATGGTCAAGGGCCGCCCAGAGAAGGCCGTTTTGAACAGCTTCATGAAGTTTGTCCACAGGCGTGAAATCGGAACGGATGTGATCCGGTATGGAGCCTGGAGGAAAAATCCCCGCAGCGGCTACTTCAATAGCCGCCAGCAGGGGCACATGACATGCCGTTGCCTGTGCTATGGTGTATCCCTGAGGACTTTTCATATCAATCCGCCGCGCAAAGCAACGTGCTTTCCTGCAACAAGTGGTTGCTGATTCTTGTTTTCCAGCGAAATTTCACTACCCCATACTTTCATGAGCGGGTGCGCCATGCGCAAATTTCCCTTCCTCAGGGCCGCACGTTCGTCAGAGTCGGCCTCCCCTGAGCACCGTTTGCTCTCCGCCGAAATTCTGAAGCCCTTGTCTCTTCGTGAGCGGGAGCGCCGTGCGATGGATTTTGTTCTCCGGCAAGGAAAAATATTGTCCGTGGAGGGAGTGTACATAGCGGTACTCGACCGACACCGGGCAATATTTTGACGCAGCCGGAGGGCAAAAGCCACGCACGGCACACCCGCTCACATAATTTTCATGGAAGCGGAGAGACCGGGAACAACCTGACAAACAACACGAATATCCTTGCTGCCAAAACCCGCGTCATCCAGCGTGGCAAATATGTCCGCCTCGGTCACTTCCACCCGCGCGCCGCTGACGCCAGCCGCCTCCAGCCTGTCACGCAGCATGGCGCTGGCCCGCTGGCGGGCTTCGCTCAGGCTGTAGCCCTTGCCAATGCGCTCGGTCAGCTCCAGGGCCGGGATTGTCAGCACGCAGCGCCCGGTATCGGCATAGAGTTCCAGCGCGTCTGTTGGCAGGGTCAGGGCCGCGCCCACGGCATTGGCGACATCTGCGTATGGCGGTGTTTCCACGGGCATGTTCAGGGCTTTGGACATGCGCCGGGCAACGCAGGCCGCAGGGCCGCCCACCAGCCACACGTGCTGCGGGCGCGCCTCGCGCACTGCCTTGAGGGCCGCCAGGGTGTAAATGGGGCGGGCATTGATGCCATCAGTCAGGGCGCTGGCGGCGGCGGCCACCTGCGCAAGGGCATCGTCTGCGGCCATTTGGGCCAGAGATTCCGGGGACAGGCCGTGCTCTGCGGCCAGTGCGGCAATGCCCGCCGTGGATGCGGTCACATCGCCCGCCACGGCATCCCCGCCATTGATACCCTGCGCGCCAGTCGAGCCAGCGACAAAATTCAATACGTTCAGGGCATCCAGCAGGGTGGGACGGGAACCGCCAAAGGCCATGGCCGGGCCTTCGCGCAAGGGGCCGACATGAACCGGGCGCGCAGCGCCGGGCGCGGTATCCACCGCAAGCAGCGAATCGCCGCCCACACCGATGGAAACCGAAGCCAGAGCGCGCACAAGGGTGCGCCGCCCCTTGAGCAGCATGCCGTCCCTGTCCACTACCGGAGATCCGTCCACAAAGAGCGCCATATCTGTTGTTGTGCCGCCCATATCGAGCAACAGGGAGCAGCCCTGCCGCATGGCCTTGCTGCCGCCGCACAGGGCGAGCACGCCCATGACGCTGGCCGCAGGGCCGGAAAGTATGGACTGCACTGGCTCCCGGCGCGAAAGCGTCAGCGGCACCGCGCCGCCGTCCGCCTTGAGCAGACGCACGGAGGCTGTGATGCCAGCCTCGGCAAGGGCAGCCTCCACGGCATCCAGAAATTCATTGTGCAGGCGCTGCACGGCGGCATTGAAATAGGCGGTTGCCATGCGCCGGGGAAAGTTGAGCCGCCCCGAGAGCCTGTGCCCCACGGTTATGGACATCTGCGGCACAGCCGACCGCACGGCTTCGCTCATGGCCAGTTCGTGCACGGCATTGCGCGGCGAAAATTTGCCCACGCAGGCCACGGCGGCAACCCCCGCCGCCTCCCATTCCCTGACAGCGGCAGGCAAGGAGGCAGTGCGCAGGGGGCTGACCTCCACGCCCCGGTGGTCCAGCCCGCCGGGAACAACGCAGACATGCGCGCCCATTGCAAAACGATGCGGATCAAGCCCCGGCCCGGCGGAAAGGGCCAGCCCCACAGGGTCGGCGCGATCCTGCACCAGGGCGTTGACGGCCAGGGTCGCCCCAAGGGTCACGCGTGAAATAGCGCCAAAATCGCAGCCAGGGGCAGCCGTTGCCAGGGCGGCGAGCACCTCGCGCACAGACGCGGGCAGATTGTCGTGACGGGTGCGCGCCTTGGCGCTGGCCACCAAACGGGCGGGGGGCAAAGCTTCGGCACCAAGTCCCTCTGCGCCAATTTCGCCCGGAGCCAGTTCTTCTGCGGCGGCATCGCAGGCAAGCAGCACGGCATCGGTGTGCGTGCCCCCGGCGTCAATGCCCAGCACATATGTTTCGCTCATAATTCCGGCCTCATAATACTTGTTTGCTGACCCTGAACATACGGCATCGCCATCCTCAGGGCCAGCCCTTATTATTGGGCAGTTTTCAGGCGGCATTACCCGCCCTGCCCGCCGCGCATCCCCCTTGCATGTTCCTGGCGCTCGCTCCATGCGCCCGCAATTGTGGATATTCTTTCTCCCACTGGCGCAATTGCTTGCCATATGCGGTCATTTTCAGTAGATTTTTGCTCTTGCGGCAACCGCCGGGACTGCCCCGGCGCGCCCGCGTCTTATACAGCAGGCTACTGCGGAGGAAAGCCATGCAGAACGCAAAGTTTATCTGGTTTGACGGAAAAATGCTCCCTTCTGAACAAGCACAGGTTCATGTGCTGACCCACGCCTTGCATTACGGCAGCGCCGTATTTGAAGGCATTCGCGCATACGCCTGCGCCGACGGCACTTCTGCCGTATTCCGTCTGGAAGACCACTGCAAGCGCCTAATTAACTCCGCTAAGATTATGCGCCTGGAAGTACCCTTCACGGCTGAACAGCTCGTAGCCGCCTGTATTGAGACCCTCAAGGCCAATAAACTGCCCGAAGGTTACGTGCGCCCCCTTTCTTTCGTGGGCCATGGCGAAATGGGCGTCTACCCCGGCAACAACCCGGTGCAGACCATCATCGCCGCCTGGGCCTGGGGCGCGTATCTTGGCGCAGAAGCTCTTGAAAAGGGCATCCGCGTCAAGACCAGCAGCTTTGCCCGCAGCCATGTGAATACCAGCATGTCCAAGGCCAAGGCCGCCGGCAACTACATCAACTCCATCCTTGCCAAGGTGGAAGCCAAGGAAGACGGCTATGACGAAGCCGTGATGCTCGACACCAACGGCTATGTTTCCGAAGCCACGGGCGAGAACATCTTTATCGTGCGCGACGGCGTGATCAAAACCACGCCCTGGACGTCCATTCTGGGCGGCCTCACGCGCGACTCCGTCATGAAGCTTGCCAGAGACCTCGGCTACACCGTGGAAGAACAGCAGTTCACCCGCGATGAATTCTACATCGCTGATGAAGCGTTCTTTACCGGCACCGCGGCTGAAATCACCCCCATCCGCGAGCTTGACCACCGCCAGATCGGCGTTGGGCACGCTGGCCCGGTGACCAAGCACCTGCAAAAAGAATACTTTGCCATCGTCAAGGGCGAAAATCCCAAATACGAAGGCTGGCTGCACCGCTTTACCATTTAGTGCAGACAAACGGCGGGCCGCAATGCCGCCGCTTAGAGAGATATGCATCCGGCAGCTCCGCCCTCGCGGGGCTGCCGGATACCAAAGAGTAAACAAGTCCGCCCTGCGTCGTAATCCGGCGCAACACGGACACAACAGGTAACAGCCTTTCCTGCGGGTTCGCGCATAGCGCAATCCGGGACTGCCCGACAGCCCGTTGGTCATCTTTCAAAGGCAACGAGCGCCATGAAACATCTTTCCCTCGCCGCACGATACAGGCCGCAAAACTTCGCCCAGGTAGCAGGACAGGACATGGTCAAGGCCGTCCTTTCCCGTGCTGCGGCAGAAGACAGGCCCGCAGCCGCCTACCTTTTGAGCGGCACTCGCGGCGTGGGCAAAACCACCATTGCCCGTATTTTTGCCAAGGCGCTCAACTGCCAGCACGCTCCGGGGCCGGAACCCTGCAACCAGTGCGAGCAGTGCCGCAAGATCACCCAGGGCGTTCACGTTGACGTGACCGAAATCGACGGCGCTTCCAACAACAGTGTGGAAGACGCCCGCTCCCTGCGTGAAACCATCGGCTACGCGCCCATGGAAGGCCGCTACAAGATTTTCATCATTGACGAAGCTCATATGCTCACCCGCAACGCCTTCAACGCGTTGCTGAAAACGCTGGAAGAACCGCCGGAACGCGTGGTCTTTATCTTTGCCACCACCGAGGCGCACAAATTCCCCATCACCATTGTGAGCCGCTGCCAGCATTTTGTGTTTCGCCACCTGAGCGAAGACGCGCTCTTTGCCCACCTCACCGCCGTGCTACGCAAGGAAAACGCGGCCTTTGAAGAAGGGGCCGTGCGGCTTATTGCTCGCAGGGCGGCGGGCAGCGTGCGCGACAGCATGTCGCTGCTCGATCAGACCCTCGCCCTTGGCGGCGAGGAACTCACCGTTGCAGCCACCCGGCAGGTGCTCGGCCTTGCAGGGCAGGAACTGTTTGCAGAGCTGTTTACCGCCCTGCAAGGGCAGGATTGCGCCGCCGTGGCAAACCTGTGCGGGCAGATATTGCAGCAGGGTGTGGATATTGGCTTTTTCATGCGTGAGCTTGCGGGCAATCTGCGCAACCTCTTTTTGCTGCGCCAGAGTGGTCAGGCCATTGTGCCGAGCCTGCGCCTCCCCGCAGACGAAGCCGCCCTCTGGCAGGGCATTGCCCCGCAATTTTCTGCCGCTCACCTGCACGCGGCATGGCAGATGGCTCTTGACGCGCAACGCGGCATAGTGCAAAGCCCGGAACCAGCAGCAGCGCTTGAACTGCTTTTGCTCAACCTTGCCCTGCTGCCGCAGTTGCTGCCCGTTGGGCAGGCCACGCCCGGCCCCGGCGGCCAGGCTGGCGGAGCTGGTCAGTCATCAGTGCAGGCCCCAAGTCAGGCAGCCGCACAGGGAAGCCAACAGCAGGCTCAGGCAGTGCCCCCCTCTGCGCAGCGTATGGAAAGCAGTGCGGGAATGCCCGCCGGAAGCGCGCAGGTGGCTCAATCCCGCCCCAGGGATGCCGCCACCGGGCAGCACGCCGCCAATGATGCGGACGATGCGGAATCTGACGAGCCTGACGCGGCCCAGAGTTTTGCTGCCCCCACGCACCGCCCCTGGCGGCCCGGTGCGCAAACAGGAGCAGCGCAAGCTGATCAGGGCAGCACAGATCTGGCCATCTCAGATTTGGGTAGGCCAAATCAGGGTAGCCCCGGCCAGAAGGCCCTCCGTCAGGAAGATTCTGACTCACGAAATTTCGGGCAAGATGATTCTGGACAAAATGGAGCTGGCTCCAGTAATTCTGACCAGCCGGACTCCGGCGCAAGCGTCGCTGACGGGCAAGGCTTCAACCGGGGCGGCGCGGGCACACCAGGCCAGGGCAAGCAGGAAGGTCAGGCTGCCTGCAACTGGGCGGCATTTTGTGATTTTTGCTCTTCATGGCAAGGTGCCGGGCGCGACATGCCGCGCCAGCATTTGCTGCGCAGCGTGAGCGCCATATGGGCTGACGGAATTTTACGCCTCGCCCCCAAGGCTGAAACCCAGTTGTTCCAGCTTGAACGCGGACGTGAGGAGCTGACAGCAGCTCTGGCCGCCTACGGCGCAGGGCAGACGCAACTTGAACTCGTGGCGCCCCGGCCCTATCGCCCCGAGGCGGAACTGATTGAAGAATTCAGCCAGAGACCCGAGTTGCAACCCTGCCTTGAAGTGCTGAACGCACGGGTCAAAGGGTGCCGCCCGGTGGATCAGGATAACCGCTGAGTCCGCTGGCAACTGAAAAAAACTTTCCGCGTCCGCCCGGCCCAAGCCGCCGGAACCGGAAGCATGCAACAGACGCAAGGAGAAACACATGCGGAACATGAACGACATTCTGCGCCAGGCGCAGGTTATGCAGAACAAGATCGCCAAACTCCAGCAGGAAATGGGCGAACACAGCTACGAAGCCAGCAGCGGCGGCGGCATGGTCAAGGCCGAAGTCTCCGGCAAGCAGGAACTGCGCAAACTTATCATTGACCCCAAGGCCCTTGAAGGCAACGATGTTGAAATGCTCCAGGATCTTATTCTGGCTGCTGTTAACGAAGCCGGCCGCATCGCCCGTGAAACCATGGAGCGCGAAATGAGCTCCATCTCCGGCGGCATCAAGCTGCCCGGCCTTTTCTAGAGCCATGCACGATCGGATTCCCGAACCGCTCAAGGCCCTGGTAGAGCAGCTTTCGCGTCTGCCGGGCCTTGGCCCCAAATCCGCCATGCGGGCCGCCATGGCCCTGCTCAAATGGCCGGAAGCCGAAACACGGCGTCTTGGGCGCGGCATCCACGACCTGCGCGACAATCTGCACCTCTGCTCGCGCTGCGGCGGGCTTTCTTCCACTGACCCCTGCGCGGTCTGTTCCGATACGGAGCGCGCCCGCGATACGCTCTGCCTTGTCACGGAATGGGACAGCATGCTCACGCTGGACGAAGGCGGCTTTTATCACGGCCAGTATTTGATACTGGGCGGCCTGCTCGCCCCTCTTGAGCGCATGGATTCCGACAGCCTCGACATGGACAGGCTTGTGAAGCGCCTGGGCGAAGGCGAGGTGCATGAGCTTATTCTTGCCCTGGGTGCGACGCTTGAGGCAGAAAATACAGCTTCCTTCATTCGGCAGATGGTGCGCAGGCAGTTCCCTGCCGTGCGCGTTTCGCGTCTTGCACAGGGTATCCCCCTTGGGGCCGAAGTAAAATTCATGGACAAAGAAACCTTGCGACAATCCCTGCAATTCCGGCAGGATCTCTCCTGACATTCCGCATACCCAACTCAGCGACTCGTCTTTTTTTTTCACTCCGCTATAAATCTTTCGATGATTATGCCGTAAGAAGGGCAACACGGAGATTGTCTGCCTTGCCCTGCAATGCGCTTGTGATTTGTGCACATTTGCACAATCCCCTTGTTTTTCTGCCTCCTGGCATATACTATTAGATACATAATATATGCTATGTGTTTTGCCAAAGACATATGCATCGTAAGAACTTTCAGGAATCTCAGTGGGATGGTTTCTGTTTGCGCGTTGCATTGCTTTGCACTGGCCAACTGACAGCGCCCAGGCCAAATGGCGTTTGCTAGCAAATCAAAGGCGCAGGATGAGGTTCTATTCCATGAACATGACTTTGGCTTATCGCATCATTTTTGTTTTTGTCGCGGGTCTCGTACTGGCCTGTATGGCCATGCTCATCGGGTTTACCATGGTTCTGGGCGATGCCCTGTCCGGCGCTGCCACACTGAAAGCCCTGCTGATTGGCGGCGGCTTTACACTCCTGCTAGCCGTTGCCGGCTCCTTCTTTATCTGCAACAGGCTCTGCCCCATCCGCAAAATTGTACTCTACGCCAAGGCTATTGCCGCAGGTGATGAAAAAGCAAAGCTGGACATAGACCGTTCCGACTGTCTGGGCCACATGGCCACGGCCCTGCAAGAAATGGTAGCCAAGCTCGAAGGCCAGGCTCACTGGTACGAGAGCATACTCAATACCCTGCCCCTCTCCATTTCGGTAACAGATAACGACATGGTCTGGACCTTCTGCAACAAGGTCGCGCTTGAAAGCATGAATAAATCCTGTCAGGGCGATGTGGTGGGCAAACATTGCTCGGAAAAGCAGGGCAACATCTGCAACACGCCGCAGTGCGGCATTGAACAACTGCGCCTGGGCAACAAACGGGTCATCAATGAGATGCCCAATGGCAAAACCATGCAGATCATGCTCGACTTTTTGCAGGACCGGCGCGGCAACGTGGTGGGCCATGTGGAAATCGGCGAGGACATCACCGCACGCATTGCCCTTGAGAAGAAGGCCGAGCAAGCCGCGCACAAGGCCCGCATGGAGACTGTGAACCAGCTTGAGGGCGTTGTGGAAACATTGCAGCATGCCGCCAACGCTCTCGACAAATCACTCAACGATGTACGCGACAAGTCCGGCACGGTGGCCGACCGCATGGCCGAAACCGCCACTGCCATGGACGAAATGAACTCCACCGTGCTTGAAGTGGCCCACAATGCAGATGGCGCTGCCGATGCGGCCAATTCCGTGCAGGGACACGCCCAGGAAGGCGCGGACATTGTGCTGCGCACCATCAAGAATATGCAGGAAGTGCAAGGCAAGGCCTCTGGCCTCAAGGGTGAAATGAGCACGCTGGACAAACAGGCAAGGGACATTGGCGCCGTGCTGACGCTTATCCGCGACATTGCCGACCAGACGAACCTGCTTGCCCTTAACGCCGCCATTGAAGCCGCCCGCGCTGGCGATGCAGGCCGCGGCTTTGCCGTGGTGGCCGATGAGGTGCGCAAACTGGCCGAAAAAACCATGAGCGCCACCAGCGAGGTGGAAAAAGCCATTGCCGCCATTCAGGAAGGCACCAGCAAAAGCGCCACCACGGTGGATACCACGGTCAATTCCATTGAAGAGGTGAGCCACATGGCGCAGGAATCGGGGCACTCGCTTGACCTTATCTCAAATCTTGCTGGCGATTCCAGCAGCCGGGTTTCCGCCATTGCCGCGGCAGCCACCCAGCAGTCGGCAGCTTCGGAAGAAATCAACCGCAATATTGCCGAGGTCAACACGCTGAGCGCCCGCATAGCAGAGGCCACCAATGCCGCCGCCGGTCAGGTGCGCGACCTTGCCGCTCAGGTCAATATTGTAACGGGCATCCTTGACGACATCCGCAAAAGCGACGCCAGCCAGAGTAAACCCAATATATAAGGATGTGCTGCCTCGTGGCGGCACAAGCAACAAACAGCGCCGAAACCCAGGTTTCGGCGCTGTTTGTTTTATGTTCGATGCCTGCACTGCAAGGCTAACAGGCACAGATGCCAAGCGTTAGACAAAAAGGCTAGGGATGATCCTTGAACTTGTTCATTGTACCCTTTGCGCCGCTATGGCAGGGGGTGCAGTCCATGGTTCCCTTGGCCCAGTTGGCTTCATTTCCTTTGGTTTGGTGGCATTCGCCGCAATATGACACGGACTTCTGCACGGGGAATACCCCTTTGTAATCTTTGCCTGCATCAATCTTGGCGTTGAGAATTTCCGCCGTTTTTGCTGCCACGTCAGCCGTCAGCCTGCCGCAACGCTCGCTGCGTTGTTTGCTTTCGGCTTCAATTTTATTGACGTAACACCACTTGGAAACAGAGATGTGACACAGAACCGAATCCGATTCACTCTGCGGCAGGCTCCCCTTGAAACCCAGTGCCTTTTCACCGGGATCAAACACGGGGAGCTTTGCGGTTTCGTACCAGCGGAACAGATCATTGGCCATCGGCCGCACTTCCTTTCTGCCCCAGAACAGGGAAAAGGTTGATACGCCGCCATAAAGAGCCCCGCAAATTGTGCCCCAATCCGAAATGCCGCCCTTGTTGGCCTCGAGCATGGCAAAGGGAAACTGGTTGTACGGCGCGCCGTATTTTTCTGCCATTAGGCCAATGATGGCATAAAACGCGCCATAACCACAGCCGTAGTCGTTGTGCCAGTAGCCAAGGTAGGCCACTTCTGCGCACTCCTTGGGATCAAGCTTGTGCGGTTTCCAGCCATGATCTCCACCGACCTGCTCAAAACGGCCACCCGGCTGCGTCTGCCCCGCAGCAAGGCTGTTGCCGACGACAGATGTCATACCGCCCGCAAGTACAAGCCCGCCAAGCCCTGTCAATAGTGTTCTTCTGCCAAATTCCATAGGTCTCCTCCTGATGTTATTTGACATACCAGAGAAAGGGTATGTGAAAAAAAAAGCTACAGCTCTTTTAACCCGACAGTCAATGAGGGCGCAGGGCACAAAAGGAATTTTTTGTTTTTTTTCCACAACAAGACTAGACGATAACGGAGAAGGACTTACATATTGTTCGCGCCCAACCAATGGCGCTGATTTTCCCGCGCTCGCCGCCGTTTGCGCACTCCCTGAGGCCCCTCGGAGGTGGTAGCGCGAAGCGCACAGAGAAGTTTTCCTGAGGAGGATTCAGATATGTCCAAGATTATAGGCATCGACCTGGGTACCACGAACTCCTGCGTCTACGTCATGGAGGGCAAGGACCCCAAGTGCATCACCAATCCCGAAGGTGGCCGTACCACTCCTTCCGTGGTCGCCTTTACAGATAAGGAACGTCTGGTTGGCGATATCGCCAAGCGCCAGGCTGTTACCAACCCCAAGCGCACGGTTTTCGCCATCAAGCGCCTCATGGGCCGTAAATTTGAAAGCCCTGAAGTTGGCCGCTGGAAAGAGCATTCGCCCTACGCCATCGTCAAGGCCGCCAATGACGACGCAGGCGTGGAAGTTGATGGCCGCACCTACAGCGCGCCTGAAGTTTCGGCCATGATTCTGGCCAAGCTGAAGGCCGATGCGGAAGCATACCTTGGCGAAACCGTTACCGAAGCGGTCATCACCGTGCCCGCCTACTTTAACGATGCCCAGCGCCAGGCCACCAAGGACGCAGGCCGCATCGCCGGTCTTGACGTCAAGCGTATCATCAACGAGCCCACTGCGGCCTCGCTGGCGTACGGAGCTGACAAAAAGGCCAACGAAAAGATCGCTGTGTTCGACCTCGGCGGCGGCACCTTTGATATTTCCATCCTTGAAGTTGGCGACAACGTTGTGGAAGTGCGCGCCACCAATGGCGACACCTTCCTCGGCGGCGAAGACTTTGACCAGCGCGTCATCAACTTCCTGGTGGAAGAGTTCAAGCGCGAAAACGGCATTGACCTTGCCAAGGACAGCATGGCCCTCCAGCGCCTGAAAGAAGCCGCTGAAAAGGCCAAGAAAGACCTTTCCACCTCCATGGAGGCCGAGGTCAACCTGCCCTTTATCACTGCCGACCAGAACGGCCCCAAGCACATGCTCATCAAGATTGGCCGCGCCAAGCTTGAATCGCTGGTCAGCGACCTTGTTGACCGCACCATTGAGCCCTGCAAAAAGGCCCTGGCCGATGCGGGCATGAGCGCCTCGCAGATTGACGAAGTCATTCTTGTGGGCGGCATGACCCGTATGCCTCTGGTGCAGAGCGTGGTGGGCAAGTTCTTTGGCAAGGAGCCCAACCGCTCCGTGAACCCGGACGAAGTTGTGGCCATGGGCGCTGCCATTCAGGGCGGCATCCTCACCGGCGACGTCAAGGACGTGCTGCTGCTCGACGTGACCCCGCTTTCCCTTGGTATCGAAACCATGGGCGGCGTGTTCACCAAGCTGATCGACCGCAACACCACCATCCCGACGCGTAAAAGCCAGGTGTTCACCACGGCGTCCGACAACCAGCCCTCGGTGTCCATCCACGTGCTTCAGGGCGAGCGCCCCATGGCGCCCGACAACATGACCCTGGCACGTTTTGACCTGGCTGGCATTCCCCCGGCGCCCCGTGGCGTGCCGCAGATCGAGGTGTCTTTTGACATCGACGCCAACGGCATTGTGAACGTGTCCGCCAAGGATATGGGCACCGGCAAGGAACAGTCCATCAAGATCACGGCTTCTTCCGGCCTGTCGGAAGACGACATCCAGCGTCTGGTGCGCGAGGCTGAAACCCACGCCACGGACGACAAGAAGAAGCAGGAATTGATTGAAGCGCGCAACCACGCCGACAGCCTGATCTATGGCACGGAGAAATCCCTGACCGATCTTGGCGACAAGGCCGATGCCGCGCTCAAGAGCGATATTGACGGCAAAATCGCCGCTCTGCGCAAGCTTATGGAAGGCGAAGACGCCGCAGCCATCAAGGCTGCCACCGACGACCTCGCCAAGACCTCGCACAAACTTGCCGAACAGCTCTATCAGCAGCAGGCCCAGCAGACTGGCGGCCAGCCCGGCGCAGAGGCCGGAGCCGCAGGCGCAGGCCAGCAGCACGGCAATGCGGGTGATGATGTTGTGGACGCAGACTACACTGAAGTGAAGAAATAAGGGCAAGGGCAGCTCGGCGGCATACGCCCCGAACTTGCAACCACGCCTACCCTGTACTAAAAAGGTCTGGTTCCCTGAACCAGACCTTTTTTTGCGGCCCGCGTACGACGGGCCTGCCGGTACTACAACCAGGATACCGTCATGAATTTTTGCCGCTCTTTCGCCGCGCTGGCCCGCAATGTTTCGCTGCTGGCGCTTCTTGGCTGTCTTGCCGCGTGTCAGATGCCCTTTGGCCTTGGTCAAAGAGCGCCCCAGCCCAAACCCCAACCGGTTGCCCCCGCGGCCGTTACCGGCCCCTGCGTGGTGCTGGCCCTGCCGTCTTCCGGCACGTATGCCCCCATTGCGAGCAAGGTGCGCCACGGCGCGCAGATGGCCCAGAGCGAGCTTGCCGCCAGCGGCGTCAAGATGCGCCTTGAAACGGTCAATACCGAAGCTGCCGACTGGTTGCAGCGTCTGGACGCTCTGCCCCCGGCCTGCGCTGTTGTGGGCGGCCCCCTGCAGGCGCGCAACTACGCTCAGGCCCGCGAGCACGGTCAGCTCGAAAAAAGAGCCTTCTTCACCTTTGTGCCTTCGCTTGAGCAGGGCGATGAAGGAGCGCGCGCATGGCGCTTTTTCCCCAGCCCGCAAGACCAGATCGACACGCTCATCAACTTTGCCAGCACTGGCCTGAACATCCGCACCTACGGAGCCTTCTATCCCACCGATGCATACGGTGTGCGTATGACCGGCCTCATGGAACAGAGCCTTGCCAGCCACAACATGCTGCTGCAAAAGGCCTCGTATAACCCTGCCGACTCCACCTCGTGGAGCAATGCAGTGGCTCCGCTCATCAATGCCCAGACGCCTCAGGGCAGCAAAACCCCTGTGCCGCAGACATCCTTTGAAGCCCTGTTCCTGCCAGATTCGTGGAAGAGCATGGAAATGCTGACCACAAGCCTGCTCTATAACGGCGAGGACCGGCTGGTGCTTCTGGGAACCACGCTTTGGGAGCAAAGCCTCTCCGGCAAAACGGTTGCCAATGCCGACAAGTTCGCTCTGGCGGTCTTTCCCGGCGCATGGAACCAGCCGCAGGCCCCCCGTGCCCTTCAGGCGCCCGGCACGGACTTCTGGAATGCCCTGGGCTACGACTTTGTGCGCTTTGCCGTGTCCATGGGGCTTGATTCGCGCCTGACCACGCCGCAGGTTACGGCCCGCGCGCAGCGCGCCTCCAAGATGATCTGGGGCATGGCTCCCATTTCGTGGGACAACGCGGGCGTTGCCCACCAAAAGCTCTTCTTGTTCGGCGTTTCGCCCACTGGCATGACGCCCGTGGATGTGGAAACCTTCCAACAAACCCGCGCTCGTGTATTGCAACAGGCGGCTCTGCGTATGCAGGGCCTGCCGCCCGTGGACGCCACCGGCGCGCCCCTTGCGGCCCCTGCCGCAGGAGCGGAAGCCGCCCCGGCAGTGCAGACTGGTCAGACTCCGCCGTCTGCGCCCATCATGAGCAACACGCCGCGCCCCTCGTATAAACTCAGCCTGCCCGCTGCGCGCTGATCGCGCCCGCAGGCATTGCCTTTAAAGGACTACACATGGCAGACAACAAAACCATCAGTCTGGAAGAAGTGGCCCACATGGCTACACTTTCCCGGTTGAGCGTCAGCGAGGAAGAACAGACCCTGTTTGCCCGCCAGATGGGCGATATTCTGGCCTATATGGACGTGCTCGCGCGCGTGGACACCAACAATGTGGAGCCTCTGTACAGCCCGGCCCAGCATCCAGGCCCCCTGAGGGACGATGTGTCGGCCCGGCGGCGTGAGCGTAGCGAAGTGCTCGCCAACGCGCCCGAGGCCGATGGCGAATATTTCATCGTGCCCCGCATCGTATAGAGCAGTTTCAGAGTAATATTGCTCTGGCCCGGCCAGTGCAGCAGCCCGGCGCAGTCACCCGCGCCGACGCATACCGCACCCAAACGCACAGCATTGCTCAAACCGCAGTGCAGAACATATTTGAGAACGCCATGACCGAAATTTGTTCCCTCTCGCTCACACAAGCGGCTCAGGCCCTGCAAAAAAAGGAACTGAGCGCAGTTGACGCCGTTACGGCCTGCCTTGCGCGCATGGACGCCACAGAGCCGCGCATAGCGGCCATGCTGACCGTGGACAGGGAAGGGGCACTTGCCGCTGCCGCTGCCCTGGACAAGGAAGGCCCCAATCCGGCCAAGCCCCTGTGGGGTGTGCCGGTAACGGTCAAGGACGCCCTCTCCACCAAGGGGCTGCGCACAACTGCCGGTTCGCGCATTCTCGAAAATTATACTCCCTTTTATGACGCCTTTGCCGTGCAGCAACTGCGCGAGGCCGGGGCCGTTATTCTGGGCAAGAACAACATGGACGAGTTCGCCATGGGTTCCACCACGGAAAACTCCTCCTACCAGACCACCCGCAACCCGCGCGATGTAAACCGGGTTCCCGGCGGCTCAAGCGGCGGCTCCGCCGCGTCCGTCACTGCCGGGCAATGCTTTGCTTCTCTGGGCACGGACACCGGCGGCTCCATCCGTCAGCCCGCCTCCCTGTGCGGTTGCGTGGGCCTCAAGCCCACCTACGGCCGCGTGTCGCGCTACGGCGTCATCGCCTACGGCTCGTCACTGGATCAGGTGGGCCCGCTGACCCGCAGCGTGGAAGACTGCGCCCGCGTGCTCGGCGTTATCGCAGGGCATGACCAGCGTGACGGCACATGCGCCCCGCGCCCTGTGGACGACTATGTGACCGCCCTGAACAGCAAGCCCCTCAAGGGCGCGCGGCTGGGCATACCCAAGGAATTTTTTGGTGAAGGTCTGGCCCCTGAAGTGCGCGCCGTATGCCAGAACGCCATGAGCATTGCTCAGGCTCAGGGTGCGGAACTGGTGGAAGTGAGCCTGCCGCACACAGATGCGGCCATCGCAACCTACTATATTATCGCCATGGCCGAGGCCAGTTCCAACCTCGCCCGCTTTGACGGCGTTCGCTATGGCCGCCGCGCTGCGGATATCAAGAATCTTGAAGACCTGTACGTGCGCTCGCGCACCGAGGGCTTCGGACAGGAAGTCAAGCGCCGCATCATGCTGGGAGCCTATGTGCTTTCCTCCGGCTATTACGATGCGTATTACCGCAAGGCCGCACAGGTGCGCCGCCTCATCCGCGATGAATACCTCGCCGCCCTTGATAAATGCGATGCCCTGTGGGCCCCGGTTTCGCCCGTTCCTGCGTGGAATGTGGGCAGCCTGACCGCCGATCCGCTCCAGATGTACCTCATGGATGCCTACACGCTTTCGCTGAACCTTGCCGGTCTGCCCGGGCTTTCCATGCCTGTGGGTGTTGGTGCCGAGAGCGGTTTGCCCGTGGGTATGCAGCTTTTTGGCAAGGCCTTTGCCGAGGGCGAGTTGCTTTCTCTTGGGCATGCCTTGGAGCAGGTTTTGCCGGGGGTTGGAGCGGCGAAGTTGTAGATTTGGGTTGCAGTTTCTTTCTGAATAAAGCAGGGGGCAGGCCGAGAGGCTTGCTCCCTTTTTGTTGGTTTTGAGTGCGGCGCGCAGTTTCGCCTCCCCGGCTTGGTGTGTTTCTTTGATTTTTGCTGCCCTGCGGGCACTTGGTTTCGCCCTCCGGCGGCGTTTGGGACGCCTCCCCGGCGTGGGGCAGAGGGGACCTGTTAGGGGCTGCGCCCCTCCTAGGCCCCCTCTGCACTCCCCCCGGAACACCCCCTAAGAAGGGCTTTCAGCATTCTTCATGCGGCGAGGGCAACGCGACTATAGCTGCGGGAGCTTCCTTCCCTCGCTACGCTCGCTCAGGTGATCTCCCTCCGCGCCGCGTAAATGCCAGAGTTCGCTTTCGCTCTGGATGTGAATCTGTTTCAGCCAAATACCGCCGATACGTTGCCTGAAAAGGGCATGGCTTTGCACCGTTTTCAGGGCATCTCTAAAATTTCAATCATCACCAACTTGACCGATCCAGGTCGCAATGCATGAGACTTCGGGGCCACTCTCTCCTGCGAGCATTCCGCTCTTAATTCAACCGCAAGCAGGCAGAGAAATTACGAGTCAGAATAGTCCACTCGCCATCAAAAGCTGGTTGTGGCGTTGCCTTCCTTAAACTCGCCGGAGCGAACGCGGAGGCGATGGCTGGTGTTGAGTGAATTTGCAAAATACGCGTTTTGCGGCCTGAATGCGTCAGCGCCGGGATTTTGATGCTCACGTACATGAGTACGTTGCGCT
>NZ_JANFYZ010000020.1 GCF_024460775.1 Desulfovibrio desulfuricans
TACTCAGTTTCTCAGCTTGCTTGGGCAACTGAAGGCCAAGTTGGGCACGGCAAAGCTGAGGGAAGGTCATCTTTTCATGCAAAAGCGTGCCATCCTCAGCACGCAGGCTGAAAACGGGTTTGTCCCAGGCTTGGGCCAGCAGACCGATTTGCCCGTGTAGTTGCAGCAGGTGAGAATCGTGAGGCGAAGCTGGCAGCTTGTCCGTACTCTTCACTTCCAGAATCCGTATGGCATTGACGGGCGCACCCCAGACCAGCACAAAATCAAGATGGGCTTTGATGGGCACGCCCTGATGCTGCCAGTTGATCTCAAGCTGAGGCAGTACATACAGGCCCAGAGACGCAAGCGCCTTGCCAACGCCGGATTCAAACCAATGTCCGCGCTGCAGGGTCAGCAGACGCTCCAGGCTATTCGGTGTTGGCATCACCTTACGGGCGAGAACGGCACGAGGACATTCCCAGTGCTGGCCAATGTCGCTCATGCCAACATAGGTGGACCTATCGCCTAGTTGTGCGGTGGTACTTTTCTGGGAGACGGCTTGCAGCCCCTGACGAATTAATGCCCGCAAGCCTTCCGTGCGGTCTGTCATTTCCATGATCCTGTCTCCATAAAAGCGAAAGGGCCGCCATCAGGCAGCCCTTTCACTCGGTATTTTGATTTTTGCTATGCGACATCAACATACTTCCACCACAATTTTCTCTGCGGGTTCCACCGGAAGCCCGAACCGGTCAGCAGTTCCTTTTTGGCCTGCGTGTTGCCGGTGGCAATGATGTAGGGACGTCCGTCTTGGGCTGTAACTTGCTGGTAGGTGACGCCTTCTAGCGGCGGAAGATTTTCAAGGCTTGCTGGCGGACGATTTGAGGGGGCCGAAATGTTGTTTGCGGTGGATGAGTTGCGTTGTTCCCCTTTTTGCGATTCAGGGGCAACTACGGGCAATTTAGGGCGTAATGTCGACTTGCGTCCAATTTTTGCCCTCTCACCGTCGTCATCTTCCGTGACCATGCCCAGCATGGCGGTCAAAGCGTACCTCCTTGCGTAGGTCATGGCCGAACCCATGCCTTGAGGGTCGGCTTTGGGCAAAGGCACCACTGCCAGCGAGCTTTGCCATTGCCCAGATTCCGCATGCGTCAGCTTGGTAACCAGTCCCAAAGAGTTGGGCTGCTCCACCGGCACCGGATACTGGCACAGCCAGATGCCGTTTTCAATAAGCGCATCGCGGCAGGCGTCCATGACGCTGTTAAGGCTGGCGTACCAGCTTTTGGTGAAAGGATTTTCAGCATCTTTTGTAACTGGTTGCACGGTTCGCTGCACGTTGAGCAGAACTTTGGCCAAATCGGTGATGTTTTCTGATTGGTATTGGTTCATATAAAAATCCTCCTATGATACCAGAATGACAAAGCCCCGCCCAGCTTAGTGCTGGACAGGGCTATTAGGGTGATTTGAAGCATTACTCTGGCGTTCTTGTAAGAGTAATATATTCTTAAGATTTGACGAATAACATTGTCCCATATTCCATCCTTATGCTCCTATGCCACACTAAATTTTTCAATGGAATACTTTTCGGGGGGAGGGTCAGAACAGCAAGGGAATTTAAGTGTATTAAGATAGTCTTTACGCGCTTGCTTGCCCCGTAGAAAATCGATTTCAGCGTCCAGGCAGTAATGATTCCGGAAGTGTTTCGCCCCGGCCGAAAGCACTGCTACGTCGTTCTCATGACGGAACTCCCAGACCTCGACATCCTTGCCGTCGACGGTCTTCAGCTGTTGGTCGGTGTCGACCAGCCATTTAGTGTGTTCCGAAGTCCAAGGCATTCACGTCCCATCCCTGATTTAGTTGCCCTTCAATTTCAACAGCTCATCGTCCAGTCCATAGCGAACCACGTCGATCCGGTCGCTACGCTGGGATACAAAATCACCGGTCATCACGGGGAGCTGGAATGGGAAGAATGCCGGGTTGTTCAGGAGCAGCCCCAATGCGCCCTTGGCCTCCGGGATGGCCAGGAGTGAAGATTCGAACATCAGGATGGCTAGGTTTGGTTCAACAATGCTCACCGGAGCGACTTTCTCATAGCAGCCCTTGGCCTCGGAATCCTTCAGGGCTCCCCAGGCGACAAAGGAGCGGATGACAAATCTCGCATAGCGGCTCACGGTTTGCCGGTCGCCGTACTGTTCCTTCAGGCGGTTGATAATCTGCGTCTGGGTCACCTGATCCTGCAAGGCCAACAGGCGGCCGGTCTGGCGGGCCACGTTGAACCAGAAGGGATAGACCGCCGAGATCATCCCCCAGTGGACCGCCAGGGCCATGGACGGGTTTTCCCGCAGAAAAGCCAGCGAGGCATCCCGGAACGGGATCAACTCGGGGTCAGGGGAGACCCAGATCTTCATCAGATTGTTGACGACAAAGGTCCGGGTCTGGTCGCTTCGTTCGCCCTCTGAGCCATTGCCTTTTCTGTCCACGAGGAACTCATGCAGCTCCTGGCGGATGGTTTTGGCGTCGAGTCCTGCCAGCAGCAGATTGGCTGCTTTCTGCATCCACTCGAAACGATTCGCCTGCTTGATGCCAATGGCTTCGTGTCTTTTGCCCATCACCGTGTCCTCCTTTCAAACTTCACAAGGGGCACGATGACTTCTTCGATGGCTACACCGCCGTGACCTACGATGACATCTCCCGGGTTCACGAATGCGTCGCGGCCACCGGCCACCAGGGGGAAATAATCTGCGGGCAACCCGACCGGCTGCCACTCGTGGGCAAACGGGAAGACCCCAGCCACCTGAGAGCGGAGTTCCGGCGTGGGATAGACACGAACCCGCTCGCCGCGAGTTTCGGCAATCACACCTTCAGACGGGCGGCCTTTACCTTCGCATTGGATGTTGCCGTGATCGGCCGTCAGCCAGACCTCATAGCCGTATTCCAGCAGTTGGCCGACCAGTGCAGCCAGAAAACCACCCTGGCACCACTGCTTGATCTGGTTGTGCATCCCGGCCGAGCCGAGTTGCATGCCGTGCATGATCTTGTCGACCTTGTCCACGACCAGCCCCACCACCTTGGTCTTCCCGGGGTGGATTGCGGAGTCGAGGACGCCCGCAGCATCGCCGTCGCCAAGGCCGCGCTGGTAAGCGACATCCAGCCGGGACAGACCATGGCCTTCCCAGAACTGCTTCCAGAGTTTCTCTTCGCTGTTGGTCGAGTTGATGGATGACGGGAAATAGAGCGGCGGCTTGCCCGAGAAGATCGATTGCCGCGATACCGAGGTCAGCGTCGGAATCCAGGCGAAGGTCGCGGATTCGCGCATGACCAGATTGGCGTCCTGCTTTTGCAGAAGCTGGCGAATGGTTACCCACTGATCCAAGGCCAGGCCGTCAACCACAATCAACGCCGCACGGCTACTACCCGAATCCTCGATATCCCGAGCCAGGCGGCGCGGCACGTGGTGCAGCATGGCCGGATTGGTCGGCGGCAAGTTGATCAGACTGGAGTAGTGGTCGGCCAGCCAAGCGGCAAAGGTCGTGTTCAGTGCATCGCCGATTTCCCTGAGCCGGGTCTGATACTCGGTGCTGTTGCCACAATGAACCAGCGAAGAAAGTTCGGCCCATTTCAATGCAAAGGCGGTCCAGTCCGAGTAACGCGCTTCAGCAGTGGGCAGTTCCTTCTCGACAAGGCCAAACAAGCGAGAGATCCGTAGCTCGTCATCGTCCACGCCGGACGTGGCGATGCCGCTTCGAACCCAGGACCCGGCATCCACTTCAATGCCTTTGGCCTCGACAGGGGTGAGTTTCCCCTCCAGGAACAGGTTGTCGATGTAGACCTTGATGTCCTGATGGTCGAACGGCAGGCGATCAGGGCCGGGATACTTGAGGCCGTATTCCGGCGAATCCTCCCGTACCTGATGAGCGCTGCCGAGCCTGGAAAGAAATAGCGGCCAGCGTTCCTGCAAAAAGGCGAAGAACGCCTCATCGTCCGGAACGATTTCAGAGAGCGGCCAAGCCTTGAATCCATCATGCCCTTTGAGAACCTGGATAAGCCGCTCAGCCAGCATCAGCGGGATCTGTAGCTTCCCATAGTGCAGGCGCAGCAATGCGCGAAGCAGCTCCACCTCGCCCCCAATTAGTTCCGCCGCAATGCCGAACACATGACGGAGAATGAAATCCTTGGTGGCGTTGTCGCCCATGCGATCCGGCGGTGACTTGCGCTGGGCCTCAAAAAGCGAATCCAGCAAGCTCCTGTCGAGCTTTTCAATGACCGGATAGCTCAGGTTGGGAAAGAGATCCCCCAAGTTGAATGAAAGCTTGCGGCCCGCCTGGAGTAGGTCGTAAGGCAAGGATTCCAGCTCCGCATTCTGTAAGCGAAGGACCACCACCAGGTCTGTGTGCTCACCCCGGTCCCAGATCGAGCGGTACTTGGACTCATAGGCGTATCTGAATTCGACCGGGTCACTGAACTCGATCAGGTCGAAGCCCCGCCCGCGTAATTCGAGCGCCAGCTTCTCCTCGGTCAACAAGCAATCCGGATCGGCGACTAGGGTCAGCTTGCTGACGTTCGGTACAAAGTCGTTCAGGATGGCGTCTCGCCAACTACTCATTGAGCGCCTCCCTTGATGATCCGCAGCATCAGCAGCGGCCGGATTTCCGGCACGATCTGCCTTGCTGATTGAAGTTCATGCCGCCACTCGGATTCGTCCGCATCGCAACGGGAGAGCCTGAATTGCCGCACCTCCGGCAATCCAACCCGCTCAATGGCCTTGCGGCGCGAGGCAAAGGAGACGATGCCGCGTTCCTCCTCGCGAGCCACAGAGGCGAGATGCGCCTGCTGCAGGGCGTCGAACAGCTCCTGTCCGGCTTGCTCTGCCGCTTCCTGCAACCGCTCATGGGCGATGATGGATTCGTCCTGGCCGAGGGTGGCCTGCACCTGGGTTTCCGCTGTCTGCAGCGCATCCCAGATATGCCGGGCCGTGGGCAGAAACAGTTTGCCTTCCTCGCTCAGGAACACACTGACATATCCCCGCCGCACCATGGGGATGCGCAGGAGTTGTGTCTTCTGGTGCATCCCGGCCTGAAGGCGGATTTCAAAGAGCCCCCAGAGCCCGGAGATGCTGGCTGGCAATCCGCTCACGCTTACGCAGGGCAATGGCTGGCCAGCCGCGATCTGCGGCAGGTTCAGGGCCAGCCCACGAACACGGCTGTTTTCAAGATTGAGCAGGGTTGCGTCGGTCAGACGATCCGCTTCCCGGGCATTGAACACGGCCTTGCGGTGTTCCTGGCCGTCCGGCCAATTCAGATCCCACCAGGAGCGCTTGCGGGTGGCCGCGCCGCCGTGAGAATTGAGATAGCCCACCGTCATCCGCTCCACCCAATGGGGCAGCGGATGGGAACGCAGACGCTCAGCAGCCTGCACATCCGGTTCTTCTGAAATGCCATAGATTGCGGAGGCCTCGCGCACCTGATGAATCTCATCGCGAAGCCGGGCCACCGTGTGATCGACGGAGGTTTCGATGCCGTCAGGATTAAGAATGGCCGAGGCGAACACATCCTCGAACATCTCACCGGCCTGGGCGGAGTCGAGCACGTCGCCGGTCTTGTCGATGCCGAACTCGTCGAAGATTACCGAGAGCTTCTGCTCCAACACTTCGCGGACGCGGAACTCGACCGAGTCCTCAAACACAAAGTTGATTGCCCGCACCGTCTTGGGCTGCCCGATACGGTCCACACGGCCGATCCGCTGTTCCAGCCGCATCGGGTTCCAGGGGATGTCGTAGTTGATAATGACGTGGGCGAACTGCAGGTTCAGGCCCTCACCACCCGCGTCGGTGGAAACCAGCACGCGGTGGGATTTGCGGAAGGCGTCCTGGGACTGCTTGCGTTCCTCCATGGCCATGGAGCCGTTCAGGGTGACCACCGAGATTCCCCGGGCTTCCAGAAACTCCTTCAGCATCTGCTGGGTCGGCACGAACTCGGTGAAGATCAGCACCTTCAGATCCGGTTCGTTTTCCTCGGCTTGCAGCTTGTAAATCCATTCAATCAGCGCCTCGGCCTTGGCATCCGGACCCGCCTGTTCACAGCGGACCGCCGCTTCGAGCAGGGTCTCAACATGGCTGCCTTCGCTCTGCAGAGCCGACACGTGGGATTTCAGCAGCTCATCGAGCAGCTCCTGGCCGTCCATGTCATAGAGCTCGGCTATTTCATCGTCTGGGCTTTCCGATCCCTCCGCGCCGTTTTCCAGTTCCGCCAGACGCAGGCTGGCTTGTTGCTCACCATCCTTGAGTGCCGCAAGCCGACGCTCCAGCGTGGTGCGGACCGCCCGGGTGCTGGAAACCACCAGGCGCTGCATCAGGATCATCAGAAAGCCGATATGGCGCTTCTTCTCGCGCATAGCCTGGTTGTAGCCCTCGCGCACATAGTCGGTCACCGCCTCGTAAAGAAGCTGCTGCAGTTGGTGACGGCTCTCCCAGGCCACCGGGGCCATCTGCGTCCGCCGGGGTTTGAAGAGCGGCTTGCCGTCGGCATCGATGGCCTTGCGCTTCTCTGTACGGATGACATACGGAGCCACCCGGTCGCGGGAGACGCTGTCCATATCCGGAAAGGCATCGTCATCCAGCAGGTTCATCAGCCGATGGAAGGCATCGGTCTTGCCTTGGTGGGGAGTCGCCGAAAGGAGCAACACATAGGGCGCGGCTTCCGCCAGCCCCTTGCCGAGCTTGTAGCGGGCGACTTGATCAGTACTGCCACCCAACCGGTGCCCTTCGTCCACGATCACCAGATCCCAACCTGCGGTAATCAGATCCTCGAACCGGCTGCGGTTGTATTCGGCGACGCGCTCGGCGGTCCAGCCGCGCCGCTTGTCCATGGGTTTGACCGAATCCAGGGAGACGATGACCTGATCGAACATCACCCAGGCTGAACTCCGGTGGTCCGCGCTTTTATCAAAATTGGGAGCCAGACGCTGCAATGTGCCGATGTCGTCGCCCAGCACGAGCTGGAACTGCTCGTTGAAGTGGGTCTGCATTTCCGCCACCCACTGGGTAGCGATTCCCTTCGGCGAGACGACCAATGTCCGACGCACCAGTCCGCGCAGTTTGAGCTCGCGCATGACCAGCCCGGCCTCGATGGTCTTGCCGAGACCCACCTCGTCGGCCAGCAGGTAGCGCACGCGGTCACCGGAGATGGCCCGGGACAAGGCGTGGATCTGGTGCGGCAGAGGAATGACATTGGACTCCATAGGAGCCAGCAGCACATGGCCCTCGGTGGCGCTGGTGGAACCTTCGAGCACCTCGGCTACCTTGGCTGCGGCGGCCACATAGGCAATGCGTCCAGCCTCGATCTCCGGCTGCAAGTCGGCACTCAGCGGCCGCAATGCGGAGCGGGGCACGCGCACCACCGCGTCCTGGTTCGGCAACCAGACACGGCACACCGTCTGCCCCCACAAGGTCTGTTCTTCGATGACCTTGCAGGCGCTGTTATGAACGGTGCTGTATTGCCACTCCTGACCAACACTGGAAGATTTCATCCTTGAACCTCCAGTCTCAACCGGTTTGGTCTGATGGCGGAGCGTGACCAGTGCTGCTCCACAGCCTGGATAAATGCCGGACGAACCAGTTTGGCCCGTTGCGCCAGCCAGTCGTCTTGGTCAAATCGGAGATAGATGCCTTCCGCAGGCTGATCGCTGAGTTTTGATGTCGATAGGAATTTTTGCACTTCCGGGTATGCGAAGTGTCCGCGTGCGAGGACAGGAACTTGAGCAACGCCCATTTTCGTAAAGAGATCATCCCGGCGTTTTGAAGATAGAAATCGGCCAAATCGTTTGTCATAAACATCGAAACCAAGGAACCAATCCGGCAAACGGTCATAAAAAACCGAGTGCTGGGCATAACACCATTCCCCGAAGAGTATGAAATGGTCGGAAAGATGCTCAAACAGCGTATCGGTCCGTGGCGTCAACCAGTCGCCAAGTTTTTTCCATTGACCAGATCCAGGTAAATGCAGGTATGCGCCCCTGTTCTGTGCTCGAATATTTCCTTCCGAATCAAAAGAGATTCCCAGATTCGCGCCATCTACCTTTTCCTCAACCATAAGGTCGTGCTGCAGGAATTCATCACGCTCCGATTCCGACAGCACCTTGTCACCCCGGATATCAACGCCAGCCAGCGTTGCCAGATGTGGCGTGGAGGGGAATTTGAAAAAATCGTCTTTCACGCCCCGATTTTCTCCGCATACTTGGTCTCGACATATTCCGGGCAGAGGAAATGAACAGTAATACCAACGTCATTCAAAGCATCTTTCCAGCCCCACCATTTGCTGTCTGTAGATTGCAGGATCGGTGGTTTTGCAGGGTGAGCGTTTGCGGCGGCAACAAACTTTCGATCCGATTTGTCAAAATTTACCAATCCGTCATGGACTGGAAATTCGTCATAGGAGTCGCCGTTTTTGGAGATGGCTACCCGGTCGGAATCAGGCAGGCTCCAACGATTATCGTGAACCCACTTCATGAAGGCATTGCCAATCCCCTTTTGCCCGCTTAGGCAAAGGTTGTTTAAATACTCGCTGTAGATTTCATCACCGGAATCAATTACGAATTCACCCTTTTTCATCACATGGTCAATGGCATCGACGCAACTTTGGACGCAAGCAACCAGATTGTCAGGGATTGTTGCCGGGTCGATTGCAAGATTCGCGTTAATCGGCACATTCGTGTCCACGAGGCACTTCTTCGGCAAACTCATTTGGATGCCTCCGGCTTTTCCGTGCTCTGTTGCATCCGTTTTTTCATGGCCGCTTTGGCTTGTTCGGTGATGTCACCCATTTCATCACCGAAGAAATTTTCCGGCCAGTTCTGGATGTTGCCGAATATGTCAATTTGAAGAGGTTCAAGCGTAGCGGGGGTCTTGGAGATATTGGCGAAATAGGCCGACACTTTTTCCTGTGGAACAGAATCTTCGGCGATTCGCCGCTGCAAACGGCGCAGGAAATGTTCAGAATGGGTTTCAATGACTATTTGAATGTTTCTATCAGCCCCATTTTCTCTGGAATTGATCACGTCAATCATCACATCGGCCAACGCTGACTGCGCGTTCGGATGCAGGTGAATTTCCGGTTGCTCCATAAGAATGATCGACCCGGCAGGCGCATAGAAGCACTGCACCAGAACCGGCAGGACCTGCGAAATACCGAATCCGACATCCGGGAGATCCACCCAGTCCTTTGACCCCTTGGTGCGAACCTTCACCTCGTATTCCTGCCGCTGTTCGGATATAGGATTGACCCTGAAATCTTCGATCAGGCTCATTTCCTTGAGCTTGAGAGCAATAATTTCCTCAAGCGGTTTTTCGTGTTTCCTGTAGCCTAAACTAATTTTCCGGTCTCTTGCTGCCAGAATAGCTGCTACGGTGTTTTCGCCTGCAAAGCCAACGCTTTCAGGAGTGATGCCACCCCATGTATAAAGCCTTTCCGCCTTCGTTCTAAGTGGTCCCAGGTAGAAGATTGAGTTGAACAGTTTTTCATGCGCAAGATTGAGATCCTGAACGAAATCGGCATTTTGATAATAGGCGACCACCTCGTCAGGAAAACCATAAAATCGAACAACATCTTTGAGTGCCCAAGCACGCATTTTCTTTCTGACAAGAGAGTATTGCTCTGCCGATGCAGCATATTCACGTTTGTCGGATTTTCGTGAAAGATCAATGGAAAGAGACTGCGTATCTTTGTTGAGAAGACGGTATTTGAATTCCGCGACCTGGAGCAAATTCTTCATTGAGTCGCTTAATTCGACCTCGGCACTAAAATCCAATTCATCGCCAGAAAAAATCTGGCCTGACAGGGGGTCTTTAAACTTCAAGTCCTCCGTCAATGACCATCTGTAGTCGAAAGCAATTTTGTTTGCCGGATCACGATGGAAAACCATTTCCTGATAGGAACCAAGCTGAACGGCGGAGTTTTTTCCGCCCGGGTAAAACACGGCTTTCCGATCCGGTGATTCAACGGTCTGTTTCAGCATCATCAGAAACTGCCCGATGCTGGACTTACCGGAACTGTTGGCACCGAAGAACAGTGAAATGGGAGCCAGACGAATGGTGCCGGTATCCTTCCAGCCTTTGAAGTTCTGTATTCGTAATTGCTTTAGCATCTCATTCCCCTCCCATTCGTGTTACTGCCTGGTCGTACCACATGAGCAGCTTGGGATCTTCTTCAAGGACGTTGTTGGGGATCTTATCGGCCACGGCGACGATGACGGCGTAGTCGCGTTCCTGCCAGGCTTTCTTGAATCCGGCGCGGACAGCTTCCAGGCGGAAGACCTTGAGCTTTTTCTTGACCTCTTTGTATTCCTCGAACTCCTTGAGCAGCGCTTTCTCGCGCAGCTTCTCCAGGTCGCCCGCCTTGTTGGGATCGGGCACATACCAACGGTCACGGGCTTTGGTCACCAGCGCCGGGTCATCCTTGGGCAGGTTGCGCAGCTCTTTCCAGTTGGTAGAAAGGTAGGCGTGGATCTGCTCGGGCACCGGGCCTTTGCCGTCGTAGCAGAGGAAGTTCTGGTTTAGCAGTTCGCGCAGGTCGAGCTGGGCCTCGTTCTTGCTCCAGCCGCCAAGCTGCTGCATGAACTGCGGATTGATGTCGGAGAAGGTCTGCGGCTTTTCCTTGATGAGCTGGCGGAGCCACTGGATGGCGGAGGCCTCGTCGGAGACGAACATGGCCATCTGCTTGAGTTCGCCCGAGGTCATCTTCTTGCGGTCGTATTCGGCCACCTGATCCGACAGGAAAAACATGCCATCGCGCTCGATGAAACGCTGCGAAAGCCCGATCTGGAATTCCTGGCTTGAAATTGGGACAGGGTAGCCTTTGCGGACGTAGTAGGCCACCATTTGGTCGAACAGGATGCGCGGATCACGTTCCGGGACGAATTGCAGCAAGGCTCCTTGTTGCTTCGTGACTGGCAGATACTTCAAGTGCGTGCGGACAAAATCCCAAACACCTTCTTCGGTTTGCGCCTCTTTCTGAAAGCGCTCTTCAAAACCGCCGTTGGGTTTGTAGGCTGAGATAACAAGGTCTTGTTTGACAGAAGTTGGGTTTGTCTCGGCATTGAAACTGCCTTTTTTCTTATCTAATGCCGATACGTTCGCTATAACAAATCCAGCTTCGGCAATGGATGTCTGAATATTGTTCCACACAGATGCCTTAGTATTTGAGAACTCAACAGTCATCCATCTGCCAGGCGCAAGCGCGTTATAAGCCTCTTTAAAGCAATTGGTCATTAGCGCTCTATATTCATCAGAACCTTTTTTTTGCGTTTTATTCTCAATTGCTTCTTCTTTGTTATTGGTTTGAGTTTTAAGCCAGGATTCCCATAAAATATTTAACTCTGAGTAATTAAGGTTTGAACCGAATGGTGGGTCTATAAAAATGTAATCTATTGAGTTGTCGGGTATTTGGAGTGTGGTTGAGGACTGAGTTGACAAACAATAAAAAGAATCCTCATGGCAAAACACTACTTTTTCAATCGCATCACGCAGCATCCTAATGATATTAAGCTCTTTAATAAGAGATGGGATGTAGAGGGTTCCGCTTTGTGGCCCACCTCCAGCCCCCCAAGTTCCAGATTGATACGTTAATCTGTATTGTTTGGTAATTTTTGACGCAACAATAGAAAGAGGAATTAAGAACTTGCTTTCGCTTGCTAAGGCTCTGAACTCCAAAAGTGTATTGTAATTTCTTACAGTGTAAAGATGGTGAACATGAGTGAAACCCATTCTAAGCGGTTCCCCTGTCTTATCACCTTCTGGGATCTCGCTGTAACCTATATGGCTTCCTGCTCCTTTTTGTTCGATTTTTGCCAAAAGGTCAAAATCGTCTGAATCTGGTTTCTTTTCAAACTTCTTACTATCGTATATGTAACTAATCCTAACAGGAACTTGCTTAGCCTGAGTGACGGAATCGTTTAGCAACGGATCAAAAAAGGTTGTCCAGCAACGTTCAAGATTTCTTTTAGTGAGCTTTGATGCGCAATTTGGACAGGCAAAGGTGTCGAGAACCTGGCCGTTTTCAACATCGACAGCCGCATCCCAAAACACAACTTCTTTCGCACATTCTGGACAAACAAATACGTCCGACCAGATAACAGAATTAATTTTCCCCTTCATTCCATTGGAATGAGTGGTTTCAAACATCCATTCACACTTTTTCTCGACAACATCAACTAACCGATTGAGTTCTTTTTTTAAATTAAACTCATCGGAAGGGCTGTTATATGCGTAGGAGATAAATGTCGCAGCAGGAGACAAATCATTTAGGACTGACTTTCTGCGCCCTATCTTAGAAAATGGTTTCCAAACCTTCTTCCCATCCTCATCCATCTCTTCTCGTAAAATGGTTCCATCAGGCTTTACCTGATAGCCGAGGTTTAGTATTTCTCCTCGGTCACCACACAATCTTGCGGCTATTCCCGTCATTCCCGTTCCACAGAAACCATCAAAAACGATATCACCCGGCTGTGTGTAATGGAGGATGTAACGCATGATGGCCTTATGAGGCACTTTGGTGTGATATGGGTGCATCCTGTAAATAGGGTCGTACTTGCCCTCGCTTACATCAGAGGCAAAGGGTTCACGGTGGTAGTGATTGCCCTCGGGCTGCTCTGGCTTCTGCGCCTCCCATTCGGCGATGAAGTCGGCGATCCACGGGTTCGGACAGGCGGTGTAATACGGCGGATCACTCAGGTTCAGGATGTCTTCGTCGCTGCCGATGGGAAAGCCTTCGATCTTGCGAAACTCCGGGTCCTGCAGTTTTTTGCGCAGCTCCTCGGTAAAGTGGGCGCGGCGGGCCTCATCGTTCTCGAAGGTCATGCCGAGGCAAGTCACCGGGCCGGAGGGCTTCTGCGGCTCTTCAAGCAGCGAGTCGAACAAACTGGTTTCTTTCATCTTCATAATCCTTGGCTTTCGTCTTGTGTCTCAGCTTGGTCACTTTGCGGGTGACCAAACTCGGCGAAGTTGGTCACCCGCTTAGTCACTCTTATTCCATGACGATCCGCACCTTGGCCGGGTCCTTGCCCTTGGTGAGCTGATCGATGTACTCCTCAAAGCGTTTCTTCATCTCTGCCGGGGTGGCCGGGCCGTCGGTGACCTGCAGGGCCTGTTGCAGCTCCTGCGCCTTGACGGTGACCTTGACCAAGCCGGAGAGCACTTCCTTCAGGGCGTGAACAAAGTTGCTGTCCAGCGGAACCGGCAGTTCCTTCGACTTGATGAAGGCTTCCAGGGGCTCACGGTCATCGATCTTCAGCAGATCCATATTGGCCTGGGTGATCGGGTCCTCCAGGTTGCTAAGGATGGTGGAGGTCCAGGCCGCCACCATGGCGTCGAGCTGGGCGTCCATCTGGTCGATCATCTGCGAGCCTGCAGTCGTACTGGTTTCCATCGAAGGCCGGAACCCGCAATGCGGGCAAATGGGCGAGGCGTCGAGGTTTTGCTCGGTCAGGGCGAAGCAGCTTTTCAGTCCGGCCAGGCGGTTCTGGTAATCGGTGAGCTGCTGCCGGGGCATCAGGTCTATACCAGCCAGCTTGAGCAGGGTTTGCAGGCGTTGATCGTTGAGCAGTCCTGCCTTGCGCTGGTCGTCGTTCACGCCCAGCCGCGCCTTGGTATGCAGGCCGATGTAGGCGACGGTGTAATCCTTCTTCAGCTTTTGCAGCTTGGCCCCGATGGGCTGGGACTGGCTGGCCAGCTCGGTCAGGTCGGCCTGCTTGAGGGCATCCAGCACGTCCTGCCGGGTGGTCTTCATGCGATCCACCCAGTCGTGCTCGGCGGGCAGCACCGCCTCGGCGGTAGAGAGCCAGGACGCCGTCGGGCTGTGGTCCATGATGAACTCACGCAGGGCGTCCAGCTCATCCAGGGCCTTCACGGCCTTTTCGTGGGCCAGCACTTCGGGAGCGCTGTAGCGGAAGTTTTTCAGCTTACCCGGCGAGGAATAGGCCTGGAGCGATTCAAAGAAGCCCTTGGCCTCGTCCAGCCCGCTGGCCTGGCTGGCCAGGTCGGTTCCCGCGAGCAGGTCCAGGCCCCAGAAGGAGAGCCCTTCGCGCAGGGTCTGCTGGGTCATGACGATGCGCTTGACGATCTTGCCCACTGCTTGTTGCAGGTTCTGCACCGGCTCGTCCTTGCCCTGGGTGACAAGCTGGGCCATGCCCGGCGTCATGCCGAGCAGTTCGAACAGCGCTTTGAGCGCGGGCAGGTTCCATTCCTTGGGCTGCTCCAGGTGCTTGAAGCGGACCAGCTCGTCCATGCCGGTCGCGGCAAGCTGCTGCAGGCCGGTGGCGTCAAACTTTTTGCCCGGAATGGCGAGCACGATGTCGCCGGAGTAGACCAGCGAAGCCAGGATGACCGCCACCCATTCCGGCTCAAGTCGACCACCGCCGGGGTTCATGTATTCCAGCCCGTGATCGTCCTGAATGATCTCGCTGCGGTTGACCACCTGACCGTGGCCCTTGGCCTTGACGGCATCGAGGATGAATTTGGTGTACTTCGATTTGTAGGAATCGATCTTCTCGCCGTCGAGCAGCTCCAGGGCGTCCAGCACAGCGGTGGCCTGCTTGGTTCGGTTCTGACCGGCGATGGCCCGCAGGGCGTCCTGCGCGGCCTGGGCGCGATTGTTGCCGGTGATCAGGACCGAGAAGAACGGATAGTCCGGAGCCTGATTCTCGAAGTTCGGTGCCAGGCAGACACCGGCGATGGTGTTCACCAAGTCGCGGAAGTTGATAGTCTCGTGAGGCGACAGGCCCGACAGGTCGCGGATGGATTTGCCCTTGGCCCATTCGGTCATGGACTTGGCGCGGCCCTGATAGGTGACCTCGAAGGCATCGCTCATGTGCTTCTGCAGCCACTGGACCAGCTTCTTCAGGAAACCGTTGGCCTTCGATTCATAGGTGGCCTTGGCATGGCCCGATGAGGTGGCTGCAAGATCCAGTGCGGCCGCATAGCTCTTCAGCGCAGTCTGGAATTCCTCGTCGGTGCCTTTCAGGCGGAAGAAGACCTCGTCGTTGACCTTGTCGTCCTTGAAGCGCGGCGGATCGTTGGGCTGGATGAAGTAGAGGTAAAAGTCCCGCTGCGGCACGGCGGTGGAACGCTCGTTCGGTGCCCCGAAAAAGAGGTAGCCGGAGCGGGCTGCCTTGTGCTCCTGCCAGACCAGTTCGTGCTGCCAGATTTTGTAGCCGGTCACATAGGTGGCGTCCTGGCATTCCATGACCCGCTTGAGCGCCTCGTAATAGAAACGGTCGAGCTGGGCCTGGCCCAGGCTTTCGGCCCGCTTGTCGATCAGGGCGTCGAAGTCGTCGGTCTTCTTCAGGTCGAGATAGAACTGGCGGTTGTCGGCATTGAAGGAGATGAACTGGCCGCTGACCGTTTTGTGGATCTCGCGCAGGACCGTTTCCACATGGGTCTGCAAGTCCTTATCCGGTTCGTCGCTGCCCAGCTCGGCGATCAGCGGATCGAAAAGACAGAGGCGGTCGCGCAGCTCCTCGGCGGATGCGCCCATGGGAGCATAGATGTCGCCGGTGGTGAGGCGGTGGACGGACAGCGCATGGATGAGGCGCAGCGCCATCGGCTTGTATTGCTTACGGGTGATGGCGTTCTCGATGCGGGATTCCAGCACCTGGCTGCAATCGATGACCGCCCGGATCTCGGGAATGGCGCGGAACGAGGCGTTCTGCTTGAGCGTGTTCCAGTAGCTGTCGAAGGCGATCAGGCCAGGCTCGTCCTGCGGCACGTCCTTACCGAGAATGCCCTTCATACCTATGGACAGGGTTTTGAGCACCTCGCGTTTTTCCACCACGGTAACCCGCTCGAAGGTGTCGATGTAATCGGGATGCACGGGAAAGAGCCGGACGAACTCGTCCATGCGCTCGTTGAGGCCGCCATAGTATTTGGCAAAGGGCATCAGGTAGTCGCGGATCTTGGCCTGTTGCTCTGTGGTCTTCTTAAGCAGACGCTCGGCCACAACGAATTTGACGTCGCTACGGGCAATGAGGATCTGCTCGAAGCGGTCCTTCACCCGGCGGATGCTGTCGGCGACAAAGGCGAAGCGCGGGCTATCGAAAATGGCTTCCTGGACACCGGCCATGAAGCGGAAGCGCAGGTCCTTGCAGACCTCGCCGACCTCGCGGAGGAAGTTGAGGTCGAGGATCAGCTCCTGGTCCTTGCGGGTGCGCAGGTAGTCGAGCAGCTCATCGACCACCAGCAGCAGGCCGTGTTCGGGGAAGACCTCGCCGAACTTGGCCATCATGTCTTCGAAGGCCCGCTTGTGGCTGGTGATGGTGCCCGCCTCGGGGAACACATACTCCACACCGAGTTTTTCGAGATGCTCTTCCAGTTCGGCCACCAGGATGTCGCGCAGGGACATGGTGGTGGCTCCGATTTCGGTACGGATAACCTTGAAACGTCCGGCGATCTGAGAGGCTGCGTCGCGGACACCATCGTTCTTCAGCCCTTCCAGCAGGGAGGCGTCTGCGGCAAGGCTGGAGACCACCGACATCAAGTGCGACTTACCGGTGCCGTAGTTACCGACGACCAGCAGGCCCTTGTTGTCGACCGGCTGGTCGAACTGCATCTGAGGAATGATAAGCTGGATGAGCCGTTCGGCCATTTCCTCGGAAATGACATAGGTGTTCACGAGGGTGTGTGCGGCATTCGCTTTATCCGCGTCACGCAACTGAACCACCGACTCAATCGGATCGAATTGGATAAGATCTCCGTATTTCACGCCAGCCCTGCCTCTCTATTGTTTTTTGCCGAATCGACCGTGGCCGAGCCATCCATGCCCACAATCAGCGCATCGACCGAGTCATAGCTGCGGTACTCGGGATGGCCGGTTTCGGCGTACAAAAGCCTCCCGGAATTCATGATTCCGTTCCACGAAGCCACCACGGCCCGGTTTCTTGAAATGCCCTGCAGCAGGCGCAAGGGGTCCTGCTGGAGATCCTTGTCGAAAAGGATCTCGAGATTATCCAGCACCACGGGTGCTTGAGCCTGGTCCGCGATCTGATCGAGGATGCCCGGTAGCCGAAGCGACCGCTGCTTTGCCGTCAGCTCAAGCAGTTCGCCTGAAAGTGCCAGATTGACGTTGACGACGGATGAGCCGACAGTCTCGGCCAATTTTCGAAGAACTCTTGTCTTGCCTGAACCGGTTTTGCCTACCAGTAGAATCAGGCGGTAATAGAGACCTTCAACAGCCTGGATGGACTGTATTAGTGTATTATGAATATTTTCAGTCATATATTTCTTTCTCAGTAGAGTCTATTGATTTTTTTTGTCAGTACCATTATCAAGCCCCGAGTTTCGAACGCAATCGATTTTTTTTGCAGACTAGAGCCTGCTCTAATCATTAGCAAGAATCTTTGGAGCAAACGAGGCATAATGGTCGGGTTTTCTGACGGTGGCGGGGCTGCGGCACTACTTGCTGCCATGAGGCAGGATGTGACCTTTCTGGGAACAGTTGCAGGCAATCTTGATATTGATGCTTGGGCAAACCTGCAGGGCGTGAGCTAGCTTGCAGAAACTTTGAACCCTAAGGCGGTGGCTCCATCGCTGCAGCACTTGCCCCAGCGGCATTTAAGCAGCCGCACGGATGCGACCATACCCCCGGAAATCAGCGAGGGGTTCTGTCGAGCAGTGAACCAGCCAGAAAGTTGCGTTGTTGTTTCAGGCGTGCCGCATGGCGGGGCGTGGCAACGTTACTGGGACTACAATTATTCGGTTCGGGGGCGATGAAGCCAAGGCCAGACTAGGGATGTTGCATCAAACATTGGTATGCGCCCCTCAACTCCTTTCACACCCTTAGCAGATCAATAAGCTGGCTGGCCTCATTTGCTGTCATCTCAGCAAATTCTTTACTGAAGTGTATTGAGCAAAGCGCTTCAGCGTCTAGGCCCTGCCGCTCCGCGAGGTCATAGGCATAGCAAAGTTGCTTGTCAGAAGCAGGCTGATTGGCACTGCGCGGGGTAAAACCGTACATAATCACCTCAAATTTTTCATAACAGTTTAAATTTTTTCCGAATGTACGCCATGGCTGAGGCGCGGGTGTAGCCAATTTTTGACCCTGCCCGTACACGCTCTGCGGGACCTTTGCGCAAAGCGTCTTCGTTCGAGAGTGTTTTGGCTGAAACGAGCCCGCCAGTTGCCTTTGACAGCTCTGCCCTTGAGACCACAGGCGGCAATTCTTGTTCTATGGATCTAAAGAATGCCTCGGAGCCTATGCCCTGGCGGATCAAGTTGTCTGAGCGATCAAAATTGCGTTGCCAGTATTGTTGCATGTGTTCTCCTGCCTGTTGGGCTGATAAGGGTTGGTGTGGGAATGCATAGTATTAGAGCATTCGAAAGGGTAACCAGCACGGCTTATGCGTAGTAGCTGTCTGCCTGATCCTGTTCTCGTCTCGTCCGACGAACCCTAAGGCGTGAAACATTTGCCATACGTGTCATGCCAAAGTCTCTGAATCCATCGTTGCAGATGCCTTTGGTGTGGTCTTTAGCCAAGTACATGGCTTGCCGTACAACGGCTTCAATCTTGCCCTCGTAGCTTGGGTCATCACTGCGCAAGATGATGCCATTAGCTTGCCTGTTGCCGTCAGGGTCTCTGTCACAATAGTGGATCAGCCCTTTAGGGTCCACATCGAGTATCCTGCCCCATATCTCTTCTGCTGACTTGATGTAGGGATAGTACCTGCAAGTCTTGTTGCCATCGAGCAATAACATGCAGTGATAGTGTTGATTGTCACTTTTGAGAGATTGCTCTCTTACCCAAAAATACGCTGGTGACACTCCATTGCGTGAACACTGTTGAATAAGCAGTTTCATTAGATTTGACATATCGCTGTTATCTTCGACAGCCATGAAGCCTTTGGGGTAGGTCACATCAAACCGAATAACCATTGTTTTACTGTGTATAGTTGTGTACTCCGTAAGGAGTGTTGATAGTTTGTCATGTATATTTGGTCTATACAGGCTATCATCATTGTCACACATCATTTCTCTAAAGTTTATGTTGTTCATTTGAATCTCCTATCTGTGTTTCATCTTGTTTACTGTTTTGTGTTTGCATATCTATAACGTTATTATGTTTGTATTTATATCTATGTCACTTGTTGTTGAATAGATGAAATACTTGTAGTTCTAATATTGCAATACTCTTACACTTCTATATTCTTATATAAGTACTACAATCATACCTTCGTTGTTATTACATAAAATCAAGCCGTTTAAGCTAAATGCCTCAAGCCAACCAAGCTAAATCTGATATGTTAGGTTGAGGGAATTAGCTTCTGCATATCATTGGGTGCGGAGTAATGAGATTGGATGGATCTATGCAGATCAATGGTGGTAGATGACGTTTCATCGTTGTAGCTGTTATCTGGGGTGTGAAGGCTCGTTGTGCTCTACGCATTTTTCGCCAGTCATGGTTTTTCTGACAAAGCGAGTTAGTTTATCATGCTGATATTATTTGATATATTGAAAAAACACTGTTTGTGGTCACGTATCTTCCACAAAACCGGTGCGCAAATGGCATGGACTGGCAAGGCTAATGGCACGGATATTAACAGCATTGGAAACGCAACAGGGCCTGAAACGGCAGAATCAAAACCACCCGCATAGCGGGTGGTTTGCTCTGGCCCTATAAGGGCCTGTTACCGGCTGCGCCTAAAGACGCTGGCTTTCACTGTGTTCAAGCCCAGTGCCCTTGTCGCCTTGGCTACCCCTTAAAGGGGTCTTGATACTCCCGCGTACTCAACTTGTCTTGCATGATGTCGTGTTTTTCTTGCTGCTGGATATATTTTTTGATCGTTGCCCCGTTCAGCCCAACGGTGCTGACATAATAACCTTCGGCCCAAAACTTCCTATTGCCGAATTTATATTTAAGGTTTGCGTGCTTATCGAAGATCATCAATGAACTCTTCCCTTTTAGATACCCCATAAAACTCGACACACTGATCTTGGGTGGGATACTCACCAGCATGTGTATATGGTCTGGCATCAAGTGACCTTCCAGAATCTCTACTCCTTTGTACTTGCAAAGACTCTGCAAAATTTCCTTTATACTATCGCGCAACTGAGCAAATATTATTTTTCGACGATACTTGGGCGTAAACACGATATGATACTTGCACAGCCATTTTGTGTGAGCTAAACTTTGGGCCTTGGTTCCCATGATAAAAACACCCTTCTTTAAATGTTACGATGGGCTTGAACAACTTCATCGTACAAGAAGGGTGTTTTTTGTGTATAACACTTTATTTCCACCCGCATAGCGGGTGGTTCTCTGTTTCGCGCATAAGTGCGCTCAACCGGCTAAAGCCGTAACAGAACGAAAGTGCCTTCCATATGGAAGGCACTTTCGTTGTATATACGGCTATGACAACAGCGACATCTCAGAACTGCTGACGTCATAACATGGTCATGATTTGAAGTAATAGGTGCTTTTGCCTTCTCCCTTTTGAGAAACAATGTTGATTTCCAACAGAGATTTCAGCATGTTGAGAGTTTTCTTTGTCGTGAACCCAGTGATCTTTTCAAGATCGCTCCGGCTGTAGGATTGACCTTTATTCATGGTATCAAGCAACTTCTGGGCATCAGGTGGCAACGGTGTCGAATCAACGGGGAAATTTTTTGGTGTACCTTCAACGATAGGAGAATCTGAACTATTTCTAGTAGGTGTGGACATCTCTCCTTCAACAAATTCCCAGATTCCGCCAACAGGCAGTTTGTACACCATCTTCCGGCGTTCAAGCTCTGGGGCAATTTTGCATTTTTCAATGGTCATACGTACCACAGGACCATCACCTTCAAGAGCCTCGGCCAGATCCTGACTTAACGGTTGATCATCGCCTTCATCGTCTTTACTTATTTCCTTTGCAAGCTGATCACGGCCTTCAAGGTGAATGACATTCTGGCACAGGCTGGCAAGATCTACAGGCCCCTTGAAGTCTTTGCCTGTTTTACCGGCATGGTGCAGCACGATGACGCCAATACCAAGCTTTTCTATCCTGTGGATAAAATCAAGGAGCGGGGTGGAATTACTTTTTGAAGCTGTCGGGGCGAGGGAAAGCAGATTGTCGATGACTATGCATTTGATCCCAGATTTTTGCAGCTTGCTTATGAGGATTTTCTGCGTTTCTCCGTCAAGAATATTAAGCCCACCCTTGGCAGAAATCACAAAGAGGTTTTTGTTCAGAAGAGAAAGAAATTCTTCACGCCCCTGCAGAAGCTGATTTACCCTAGGCTTAAAGTCAGAGCCGACCTCGCCATCCAGATAGCACAGCGTACAAGGAGCAGAGGCTGCAAAATAGAGGTAGGGTGTTCCCGTGGTCAAAGATGTTGCCAGTTCAATACCCAGCCAGCTTTTTCCCGCATTTGAAGCCCCCCAAATCAAGGTGGTATACTGCGGAGTAAACATTTGCCTCACGGCCACAGGGACGTCATCCTCTCTAGGAACGACATCGGGCAGCATCTCGAACGTGACAATTTCAAAATCCGTCTGGCAGGATTGTTTTCCTTCCGTGCATGCAGGGGTTGTTTCAAAGAGCAACGCGTTCTTTTTCCATGATGCCATATCTTCAGTTGGAATGGCCTCGCGCCTGATGCGGGTAACCAATTGTGAAGGCAACTCCAGCGTGTTAAGGTCAGTCGTCTTGGCAAGCAGGTCATTCTGCATTTCCGGCTTATATGGGGAGATATCCAGCACGTCCCCTTGCACTATGGGCCAGGGATAAACATTCACGTCAGCAGCCCCGTTCTCAAGGCAGCGTTTGGCCAGCAGGTCAACCCCATCCCAGCCTTCTTGCCCAGGAGCGGATACGATGGTTACGGAATGCCCAGCCACATCACTGAGCAGAAGGCCTTTTGGGGTCTCTTCTCCACCGGCAAAGCCCGACACGATCACACCCGTGCGCTCAAAAACATGTCCCTCACGCGCTGCATCCCGAAAAGAAATAGCCACTTTGATGTCCACGCAGATGAGCACGGGGGCTTTGGGGTGGCGAACAATCATATCGCGTGACAGCAGATGCGCAACGGCGGATTTCATGCCGATCTTTAGTGAATCTTTGCCCTGCTCGCCAGTAACGCGGACGGCGAAAGCAAATATGTCATTTTTACCATCAGAGTAATGGCACACCGCCTGCATTATGCAGTCGTCGAGATCCCGCTGAATGTCCATATGTAGACGTTTGAAGTTGATGGCACCCACAACGATGCTCTTCGGGGTTGCATCCTCAACTTGAGCTTCCTTCGAATACTGAGCCCTCTGCTGGGTGGTTTCAGGAAATGCGCTAAAACAAAATTCCGGCTTCAGACACATCAGTCTTCCCAGAACCAAGGCTGAAATTACAGGGCCACGATTCAGCTTTTTCACGACCCACGGCAAGAAATATTCCAAGCGTAAATGAGACTGCCAAAACCTGACATCAGCATCGTTGCCGCCAACGGCACGAATGATTCTGATTTTCGTCCAGCCGTTCAGGGAAGTAAACTCGTTGCCGACCAGCGATGCATAGAAGTCAGCCTGCTGGCTGTCCATCATGCATGCAGGAATGCCGGAGCGATCCATTTGCTGGACGCTCTCAGCCACCCTTTCCGGGGTTATCTCGAAAGGATGGTCTTTTTTGCTTGCAGAAACAGAGTGCAGGGTATGGGAAGGCGGCAGCTTCCATCGCCTAGCATAGTCAAGCACGTCAAAAGGAGGTTTTTGTGAATGGTCGTTTGAAGGCACAACCTTTGCCGTTGTATCAATCGTTTTTCCGGCAACCGAGGCAGGAATATTGTCATGACAAACGAGCTGGCGAACTCTGGTGACTGGTTGGCCTGTTTCCATCGCTTCTTTAAACATCTTTTTATAATCAAAAGTCATTGTTACCTCCAATGCCAGGAGAAACAGGCGTCACCCTGCTTCTCCTGGCATTCATCATCTAGGATTTTTTGGGGTAAAGGCGGGAGATCAACACAGGCTTCCAGTCCAGCCGACATTCGATATAGTCGATTTTAGCCATATCTTCAGGGGGAAGCTGCAACATGCTGTGTACTTCTTCTTTAAACTCGGAAAGAGCATCACGCATCTCGGAGTTCATCATTTTTGCATCATTGCCTTCGCAGGTGGCACTGTCGTTGCCCGTCGGTACGATAATCATTTTGTTTGACATATCAGTTTCCAAAGATGTCTCTCGTTTCAGAGAGGGTTAGGAGTTATTATTTACATTTCTGATTTGTGAACTATATCGCCGGTAACGGTGGATCCCTTGCATGCAGCATAAGCTTCTCACAGTTACGCTTTTTCAATGGTTACCCGACGAGATTCCATGAAAGCCGCCACATCCGCCAAGCTGTACCGCACAGATCTTCCCACCTTTGAGTACGGCATACCCTTGCGGTAAAACCTATGCGCCCTAAGTGTTGACAAACTTATTTTTGTTAGTAAGCTAACGTCTACTTCAGTCAGCCATTGATTTTGATCCTTTTCATTGACCACCGCGCTTCGTTCGTTCATGTCCTCATTCCTCCACAAAAAGTTCTCGCGAGTACTCTGAGTTTACGTCATGTGCAATGACGCCGATTTTTAAAAAACGGCGAGGGCGCACGGCTCTAGGATATTCTTGAGTTTTGGCTCTCGAGCCATACCAAGAAAAAACAAAAAATGGCCCACTAGAGCAACACAACTCCAGAAGGCCAGCGTTTAGAGGCACCAATGATTCACGCGAAAAGTGAGTAGAGCGAAATGGTGGAAGGGGTTATGAGGAGAAGAGGACTATCGCAGAAAAATATCATCCGTTTTGATATAAAACATATTGATAATACAAGATAAATTTGAAAATTTGGATATACATGGATTTTCTTGAACGCATGGGTTTACAGGAACATCAGGCGTTTTACACCCTGCACGGGAACACCGGCAATTATCATGTGCATATCGCCGTCAACCGGACAAACCCCTACACCATGAAAACGGTTCAGCCGCACCGGGGTTTTGACATTGAGGAAGGCCACAGGATAGCGGCCCTCATAACCCACAAGCAGGGCTGGGCAAGTCAGGAAAAAGCCCGTTATCGCGTCAACGAAAAAGGCGAGATAGTGCGCAATATAAAGCAGATACCGTTTCTTGAAATGCCGCAAACCGTCAAGCCCACGGCCAAGGCCGAAGACTTTGAAAACGCTACCGGCGAAAAATCGGCCATGCGTATCGCCCAGGAGCGCGGCCACAAAATCATCAAGACTGCCGGAAGCTGGAAAGAACTGCATGAAAAACTGGCGGCGGTCGGCTTGCGCTTTGAAAAGAAAGGGTCAGGCGCAATCGTGTTTGTGGGTGAAACAGCCGTCAAAGCCTCGTCCATAGACCGCAATTTCGGCTTGTCCAGGCTCTGCAAACGGCTTGGCGAGTATAAAGCCGGAGTGTACCCGCCGGAAGCGGAGGACATGCCGAAAATTGAGCCGGAGCCGGTCAGCGAAGTTTTCATCGAGCAATGGCGGGAGTACCGGCAGGCTCGCGCCGATGAAGCGGAGCGCCGGAGAAGCGGCAGGAAGCGCGTTGCCGCCGACAGGCGGCGAATACGGGAGCGACAGCGGGAACAGCGGCGAAAGAGCCTTGCCGCCCTCGCGCCGCACGGCCTCCCCATGCTGAACATTGCCCGGCATTTTCTCAAGGAGCAACAGCGGGAAGAAAGGGAACGGCTACGGGAAGAAACGCCCAAGCCCACGCCGCTGGGCAGCTTCAAATATTGGCTTGGGCGGAAAAGCAACCGCCTTGCCAATCTCTGGCGCTTCAGGAAGCGCATAAGGCCGGATATGGAAGTCAGAAAATTCGAGTTTCCCAAAATCGGCAGTCTGGCCGCGCCGTACCGCGCCTGTCTGGAAATTCTGCAAAAGGAAAATCCCGGAGCTATCGACGCTTCCCGCATGGACAGCCTGCTTGCCCTGCACATGCGCCTTGCCGGATACACCCCGCAGGAAACCGCCAATGAAATGTACAGGCAGGCCCGTCCGCTCCGGCGGGAGAAAGAAAACCGCGACTGGATAGACTATGCCCGGCGCATGGTCTGGTACGCCTTTGGCGCACCCGGAGATATTGACCTTGCGGCGGCCAAGCCCACAAAAGAACTCATACAGACGTTTCAGAGGGAAGCGGAGCGGATTGAAGCCGAGCGGCAGAAACCCAAGCCGCCGGAAGAACAGCCGCAATACCGTATGAGAATGCGCTGAAACACGGAGAGCGCCCTCAAACAAGGCGCTCTCCGTGTTTTATCTAAAGCCGGTAGGCTGGCTTCAGACACTAAGACCATCACTTCACGGCGCTTTTCAAATCTCCGTACCCCTCTTTGTCCATGTCGTCATAGTGGATGAACCGTATCGCCAGACTGTTGATGCAATAGCGCAAACCGCCACGGTCTTTCGGGCCGTCGTCGAAGACATGGCCGAGATGCGAGTCGCCGACCCGGCTGCGTACTTCGGTGCGCAGCATACCGAAACTTCTGTCTTTGTGCTCGGTGACCACCACCGGCGAGATGGGCTTGGTGAAGCTGGGCCAGCCGCAGCGGGAGTAAAACTTGTCGGCGGAAGAAAATAGGGGCTCGCCGGTTACCACGTCAACATATATGCCCGGCTCTTCATTATCCAAATACCGGCCTGAAAAGGCCCGTTCAGTGCCGTTTTTCTGGGTTACATTGTATTGTTCCGGGCTGAGCAGCTTTTTCAGCTCTTCGGCCGGCGGCTTAGAGTAGTTGCTTGCGTCCAGCGAGTCTCTGTCGCTTGCAGGAATATCTTTGAGACTGTCAAAGCTGATATGGCAATAGCCGCCTGGGTTCTTTTTCAGGTAATCCTGATGGTATTCCTCGGCCGGATAGTAATTTTTCAGGGGTAGAAGCTCCACAGCCAGAGGCTGCGAATATTTGCCCTGTATCTCTTTCCAGACCTTTTCCAGAACCGGCTTGTCGGCTTCATCGGCGTAATACAGGCCGGTTCGGTACTGGCTGCCCAGGTCGTTGCCCTGCTTGTTCACACTGATGGGGTTGATGATCTTGAAAAACTGCTTGGTCAATGTTTCCAGGCTTACTTTGGCCGGGTCGTAGCTGACGTGCACGGCCTCGGCATAGCCGGTTTTTCCCGAGCAGACTTCCCTGTAAGTTGGTTTTTCAGTATTCCCGTTGGCGTAGCCGGAGGTGACGTCAAGCACACCCGGAATACGCGAAAAATATTCTTCCACACCCCAGAAACAGCCACCTGCGAAATAGGCATCTTTTAGGGGTTCAGTTGCTTGGGCGCTTACGCCAAAAAAGCCTGAGCCGAGTATGACCGCAGCCAGCATGAGTATATTTTTTTTCATAATATCACCTCTCTTGCGCGCCGAGGTTTGAAAGTTCCTTAATGACGCGCTCGTTGGATTCGTCTCCGACGCTTTGTTTGAACAGCCTGCCGTCCTTTCCCAGATAGACGAAAGTAGGGTAGGCTCTGATTCCGAATTCCTTGGTTAAAGCGCCGTTCTCATCGAAATAAATCGGGAAAGACAGGCCCTGCGCCTTGGCCCAGGCAGTGAAATCATCCTTGCCTACCTCGCCGTTCAGGCCGGGAGCGACCACGGAGATAACGGCTATATCTTCTGAGCCGGCATACTCGGCGGATAATGCCGCAAAATCCTCGAGACCGGCCAAGCAGAGCGGGCACCAGGTAGCCCAGAACTTTATACACACAGCCTTGCCCCGGAAATCGTCCAGGCTGGCCGGGGCGGCGTTAAGGGCCTGCATGCGGGCGGGATGCCTTTCAGAGTTTGAGACTGGCTCATTCTGCCCGGCCCTCAGCAACGTGATTTGCCCCCAAATCATCCAGCAACCCATAAGGATGATCAGGATACCCCCGGCAATTTTTATTTTGGGAAAATGCGGATATATGCCTTTGATGCGCCCAAACAGACTCCTTGAGCCAAGGGCCAGCACGGCAAAGGGCAGGCTCAGGCCGAAAGCATAGACCAAAAGCAGCCCGCCACCGGTAAGGGCGCTGCCTTGCTGTGAGGAAATGCCGAGCACTGCCCCCAGCACCGGCCCTACGCAGGGCGTCCAGCCGAAAGAGAAAAGAAAGCCGAGGGCAAACGCGCCGATCAAACCTTTGCGTGGATTGAAAGCCACATCCAGCTTTTTTTCCCGTTCAAGCAGGGGGATGCTGATCAATCCGGTCTGATGCAGTCCGAAGGCGATGATTATTGCACCGCAAGCCATAAAGAACCATCTGTTGCTTATGAGCCCGCCCAAAGCTCCGGCTCCGAAACCAAGAATGAAAAAGGAAGCGGCCAGGCCCGCAACAAAGGCAAACGCTTTAAAAAGGCTGGTGTTGTCTTGCTCCTGTGCGGAGTTAACGCCTCCGGAAAGATAGCCGAAATACACCGGCAAGATCGGAAGCACGCATGGCGAGAAGAAAGATAGAAGGCCAGCGGCAAACACCGTGGCTACAAATCCCATTGTGAGCATTTCCATAATATTACTCTATTGCATGACCACGCGCGGCCTCGTTACATGATTATTCTGACCGTGGTTCCTCGGCCTTTATGGCTCTCAATGTCGAGCGCCCAGCCGTGTTTGTCCACGATGAGCTTGGCGATATAAAGGCCAACGCCCTTGCTGTTTACCGCCTTGAAAGCCTGACTGGAACGGTTGATGATATTCTTTGCCGTTTCTTCATCCATGCCCTCGCCACTGTCAGTTATTTCGATTACGACGTTCCGGCCCTCGCGTTTGAGGCTTAGGCTGGCCCCGCCAGCCTGTGTGTACTTGATGGAGTTGGAAAGCAGGTTAATCAGCACCTGGGCCAGACGTACCGAGTCTGCCTCGATAATCACGTCCGGCTCAATATTGTAGATAAAATCCAGTTTTTTTTGCGCGAAGCCGCCCTCGTGGCCGATGGCGACCCTGTGGGCCAGATCGGAAACGTTTACCTGGGTAATGTTCAGATCAAAGGCGTCGTTTTCGTAAATCAGGCGGTCTTCAAGCTCGTTAAGCAACTCGCCGGTGCGGGCAACTTCGGCGCGCATTGCCTCAAGCCGTTCCCTGTCCGCCTCGTAGATGCCGTCGAGCATGGCTTCAAGCTGGCTAAGCAAAATTTGCAGTGGCGTGCGCAGTTCGTGCGAAAGGCTGACGATTAGCTCCTGCCGGAATTTTTCCTGGTTAAGCAGCGATTCGCCAAGGGCGTTGATGGAATCCGCGATCTCGTGCATTTCGGCCACATTGCCCTTGATGGCTATACGGGTTTGCAAGTGCCCGGTCGAAATATCCTTGGCCGCCACGGCAATTTGCCGGATTGGCTTGGAGAGCCGGTAAAAGAACAGCATGGAGATGGCCGCGCCCACCACGCTGATGCAGATTATTGAAAGCACCACCAGCCAAATGCCGCCGCCCCGGAATGCATCGGCTTCGGGTGAACTGATGTGGTTGCTGAAATAGCCGGCCGTAAGTTCGCCAACTGTTTTGCCGTCAACCGTTATGGGCAGCCTGACCCGCGTGTACTTGTGGTTGGGGTTGGCGCAACAGCGCTCCACGCCTTTTTCACTGGTGTAAACAGTGTTTCCGGCCAGGTCGGTTATGGTAAAATAATCGCCGGAGAGTTTGGCTGCGGCCCCGGTCTCGCTGCCGTCATAGCCGTTCCAACTACCATACATCTTGTAGTGCATGGCCACCTGCATGACCAGCATGTGCTGGGTCTCTTCATGCACCTTGTCCACGTAATAGGAAAAGAAGCGGTCGATGATATGTAGGCCGAAAAAGATGAATACAACCACGGTGATGCCCGTTATCACCACAAAATAGGCCGTGAAGAGTCTGCGGAATGGCTTGTTTTTACGCATGGCGCTCCACCCCCAGGCTGTAGCCCTGGCCGTGAACGGTTTTGATAATCTCCGGCTTTTTTGGGTCGTCTTCAAGCTTCTGGCGTAGGTGCGCAATATGCACATCCACAATACGATCCATGGCATCCGGCGAATCGATGTATTCCACCAGTTTGTCGCGGCTGACCACGGCTTTGCTGTTGCTGGCAAGGCAGAGCAACACCTTGTATTCATTGGGGGTCAGCTTGATTTCCGTCTCGTTTTTGCTGACCGTATGTTTATCCATGTAGATTGCAATGTTTTTGCCCAAGTGGATGACGTTCTCCATCGGGCGACAGCGTTTGAGCACGGCCTTTACCCGGGCCACCAGCTCACGCGGGCTGAAAGGCTTGGCCAGGTAGTCGTCGGCCCCAGAGGCGAAACCGTTGATTCTGGATTGCTCGCTACGTTTCGAGGTGAGCATGATTACAGGCGTGTTGTAGAGGCCGACCACGTGTGCGCAAAGGTCTTCACCCTGGCCGTCGGGCAGCATCAGGTCGAGTACGATGAGGTCGATATCGGAACTGACGAGTTTCAAGGCCTCGGCGATGGTCGCGGCGTGGAGCACCGCGTAGCCCTCGCGGCGAAGGTAGTCCATCACGGTTTGGGCGATTTTCAGTTCGTCTTCCACTACCAAAATATTGTACATAAACACCTGCTGTTCAGCGTAGTAGGGAGTTCTCCACAGCTTTCGCCAAACTTAGCTTCTAGGCGTCGGAGGCACAATGGAGAATTTGGCCTCCGGCTCCCCTGTTTTAACGGTGGAAAGCGGGGCCAAGGCAAAGGCCCCGCTCACCACCGGCAGCTTGGGAGCTACATTTTTTTCTTCATGCTGTCGCCTTTCATCACACCCTTGTCGTCTTTCATGCCCTTATCTTTCATCATCCCGTCCTTTTTCATGCCGTCGTCCATCATCTTATGGTCTTTCCCCATGGCGCCGTCTTTTTTCATGCCATTGTCCATCATGGTCTTGTCGCTTTTCATGTCGCCGGACTTGGCTTCCATGGCGATGGCCTGGCTTAAGGACAGTGAGCAGATAATGGCCGTAATGCTGAGAATGGAAAGAAGCTTTTTCATAATACCCTCCAGGTATGTAAAAATGAACACTCAAGCGTGTTGCCTGCTGGGACCGGCTACATTCAGCGGGTTGCCAGCCGTCTTGAGCTCAGATTTACAGGAGAGTTGTTAAGAAATTATTTAGGAATAAATATTTTTTGATTATGCCTGTCCAGCTTGAAAATTTTTTTCAATTTTAGGGGCTGTCCTAGTTAAGACTAATGTTTTGCTTGTTTTACCCAATAAGTTAGCTGAGTTAGGAGCTGTTTATGATTGCCTCCATTGAAACGCCATTCGCATTCCTTGAGGAACCAGTAAAAGTGTTCAGGCTTGATACCGTTAAAGCGACGCAAGTGCCTTTTGGCCTGATTCCAAAAATTTTCTATTCCATTGATATGATTATGCTGTTCCGCAAACTTCTGGGAATGATTGATGCGATGATGATGGAATCCGTTGATATCCAGGGCATTGTAAGCTGAAAATGTATCCGTATAGACTATACTGTCGGGTTCCACCTGTTCTTTGATGATGGGGAGAAGTGTTTCAGTGCGGGCATCAGGAATGATTGCCGTGTAAACTCTGCCGTTTCTCTTCAGTAAACCAAAAACAGCTATTTTTCCGGCAGCTCCCCGTCCTCTTTTACCTTTTCTTACACCTCCAAAGTAACTTTCATCGGCTTCTATTTCACCGGACAGTCGATAACTGGGGAGATGCGAAGCAATGAGACGTCGCAAACGCATGAAATAGGATGTGGCTGTGTTACGGTTTACTCCTGCCATTTCTCCGGCAGCCCTTGCCGTGGCACCAGCCACAAAAAATTTTATGAGTTCGGCCTGTTGCCGATAATTTAGTCTGCTGCGTCTTTCATACATGGTCTTATCCTAGCTCTTTTTTCTTAGCTAGGACAGCCCCCAATTTTATTATGTTCAAACCTAGATGTAATGTTCCAATAGGTTGTTCACCCTGCCTCAAGCCGGTAAAGCTGGAGTTGACAGACAACAGTAAACCGAGCCGAGGACAGGGTGAACAGCCATAAGAATGCCAAATTGACTGCACGCGGTCGAGAGGAAATGATCCGGCGGATGAGCGAAAAGCCCGCAGCCGCAGTTGCGGCGGGTTTTGGTGTAAGCCTGCGTACCGCCAGAAAGTGGATGAGCCGCTACAGGCAGGGAGGCTTTGAGAATCTTGCGGACAGAAGTTCTCGCCCGAAGCGATGCCGGGGCACACTGACGGAACAAGATTTTGGTTCCATTTTGGCTTTGCGCAAAGAGCGCCTGACTGGTGATGAAATTGCGTTACGTCTTGGCCTTTGCCGCAGCAGCGTGTTCCGGGCCTTGCGTAAACTCGGCTGCTCCCGGATTTCATCTTTGGAGGAAAAAGCGCCCATCCAGCGTTACCAGTGGGAAAAGCCCGGGCAAATGCTGCATCTGGATATCAAGCGACTGGGCAAGATTGACGGCGTTGGCCACAAGAAAGCAGGAACACGGCAAGTCCGTCGCCGCCACCCAGGCTGGGAATACTTACACGTCTGCGTGGATGATGCGTCCAGGGCAGCGTATACAGCGGTGCTCCCGGATGAGACCGCGGAATCAGCGATAGAGTTTTTATGGTTTGCGGTAGCTTGGTATAGCGCCCACGGCATAAAAGTGGAACGAGTACTGACGGATAATGGAGCGTGTTATAAATCCCAAAAATTCCGGGATGCGTGCCGGGAGTTTGGCATAAAGCATAAACGGACCCGACCTTACCGGCCTCAAACCAATGGCAAGGCGGAACGCTTTATCAGGACGGCCTTGAAAGAGTGGGCATACGCACACACGTATACCCACTCAGAGAAAAGAACAGCGAACTTGCCGGTCTGGACGCATCGCTACAACTTTGTGCGTCCGCATACGGCTCTTGGCAGAAAACCTCCAGCCTCAAGGCTGAACGGAGGGTGAACAACGTGTTGACACTCTACACCTAGAGCTTGTCCGGGCAAACCCTAAAATGTCCACTCAAAGCTAAAATTTTTAGGGGTATAAAATTTATTTTTCTAAATATGCCGTATAAATTAAGAGAGTTAAATAGGTAATTTAAATCCCGTCTCCGCATTTTGAAATTATGAGCATTAGCTGTGCTTCTCCGATGTGCTTATCAAAAAATGCCTTAAAATGGAATACGTTTACCCCGCTTTTTCGTCCCACTCCAGTTGCCCAATTTTTCCGAGTCCCGCTCCCTTCTGTCTAATCCCGTCCGCAAACGTCCTCAGCTATCCCGAATTTTTTGGGGTAACTGGCAGGGTAAATTTTTTTCAAAAAAATTTTTATTAAATTATATCAAGTAGATATTTGCCAAAAAAGACTGAGCTACGAAGAACCATCCGCGAGCTGTTCAGTTTCTCCAAAAAGAAGAGCATCTCGCCTGAGAGACTTGTACTGGTTGTTTCTGTTTTTTAGTGCGCGTGTTGGGAATGGTGTTGGGAAAACAAAGAAGGGGTTACCTGATTACAGGTAACCCCTTGATATTGTGGTGGAGAAGAAGGGATTTGAACCCTCGACCCCCGCCTTGCGAAGGCGATGCTCTCCCAGCTGAGCTACTTCCCCACAATGGAAAGCTTAACGCAGGAAATGAGCAATAGGCAAAACCGCACGACTTGTCAAGCCTTTCTCCTGTTCACCTGAGCATCCAGCCTCCGCCGCCTGTCAGGCAAAAGTTTCGATAATCTGCTGAATACGTTGCTCATAGCCGTGCTGCGCGCGCAGATGCTCGCGCCATGCCCGCCGCAGATCATATGCAGCTTTCGGATGCGCCCGAAACCATGCGCGCTTGACCATAAAGTCGCTCGGCCCGCGCAATGTCATGGGTTCGGTCAATTCCACAGGGAAGATTTTCAATCCAGATGTGGCATCACTGAGCAGCAACCCGCCGCTGGCCCAGACGTCAAAATGGCGCTGGCTCAGGCTCTGCGGCAACAGCAGGCTGGTTACGTTCAGCACGGCTTCGGCCCGCGCGTACACTTCGGGCAGTGCCGTATAGTAATCCACTGGCGGCAATATTTCCGTGCCGGGCAGCAGGGGCTTCCAGCCGTCGTCGCCGATGACGCGCAGCCGGCCGACCGAGTCCGCCCCTGCGGCCAAGAGCCAGCGCCGCCTGTTGGCCTGCGCGCAGCGCTCGGCCCCAAGGCCCGGACGGCGCACATCGTAGCCAGGCCAAAGCCTGCCCCCCAGTTTGTCCTGCCACCAAAAAAAATGCGGCGCATTCTGCGGGCCGGTGCTGGCCTCAAGCAGCGTTGCGGCCTCTGTCTCCAAAGCCTGCGGCACACTGGCCGCAGCAAAAAAGCGCTCCTTTTCAGGAAAGGCGGAACGCCCCACAAACAGGGGCGGCTCCATATTAAAGGAGGGTGGAGCAATATCCGGCAGATCGCGCCACATGTGCGGCGCAACAGCCAGAGGCAGATGAAAAATCCGGCCTGCGCCACATGCTCTGAGGCTGTCCACAAAGCTGGCATCCGTCACAAAAATATGGGCATCCCGCCACCAGGGCAGTCGCACGCCAGACAAAACATGCCAGGGATTGTCCACAAACCACAGGGCAACGGGAATTCCAAGGGCCCGGCAAAGCTCAAAAACGCGCCCGTCAGCATCCAGCCCGCGCATGTTTACCGAGAGCAGAAATGCTGGCTTACCCCCATGCAAAAGTGTGCGCCAGCGGGCCAAAAATTCATCCTCACGGCCTGCCTGCGCTCCGTCCATGCCAGACGAGGGCTGAGGCAGGGCATCCACCACAGGCCCGAAACCGCACCCGGCGAGAGCCGTGCGCAATTCCTGGTGCAGCAACTGCCCATCGTTGCCGGGCAGCAGAACTGGCCCGGCTTTACGGACGCTTCCCTTATCCTCGGCTGTCATGGGCCCACTCGCCCGCGCAGCGGATGAAGGAAATGCGAGGGCCGCATCCACCCGGCCCAGCAACGGTCCCCAAAATTCAGGATCAAGCCGTAAGCCGGGCGAGTAAATGCAGTAACGACACTGCCCGGCCAAAGCCACAGCCTGCTCTGCGGTGACCGCGCGCCAATGGGCGGGCAGCGGTTCGCGTGGCAAAAGCCCGACCTCCTGCCTCCATGCCTCCAGGACGCGGGCCACAAGTGGGGATTCCAGCCAGTAGACGGCGGGAGCCTTAACAAGCATGGGCAAAACATGCGGCAGGTTTGTTCCTGATTCTGGCCCCAGACCGAGCAAGAGCACGGCATCGCCCTCACCCCGGCAGCTCCATGCTTCCGGGCCATCGGGCAGGCTCACGGCCCGGCCTGCAAAATCCGGCAGGCGAACCCGCTGCGGGCGCGTATTTTGTTCGGCCATATTTTCCCCCGCCACTGCTGGCTCCTTGCGGAACTGTCCCATCAATAAAAAAGCCCCGCTGCGGCAAGCAAGCGGGGCAGAATAATCCAAAACTCCGTGCCAGTTAAGGCAGCCGGAGGTTCTCCCCTGTGGCTGGCAATACTTTGCGTCGATAATGACGCGCCCTTGCCAGAACTGCAAGACCCGCACAAGGGAATGCATGAACTATCCACGCGAGCAGGTGAATTTTCTGCCGCGTGAACGGAGAAACATAATCCTACTTGATCACGCCGCAGGCGATGCGTGCCCCGCCGCCGCCAAGGGGAGCCGGCTGGTCGGAATAGTTGTCGCCGCCAGCATGGATCATGAGCGAGCGCCCCTTGATGTCGGCTGTGGTCAGATCAGTCACATGCAACTTGGCCTTCACATTTTGCTGGGCATCGGCGGTTATAAGCGGCAGATCGCCCTTGTGCCCATGCTTGCCGGGGCCTTCATGTTTGCCAGCGTGTGTGGGATCATAATGCCCCCCTGCGGAAAGACCGGCCACATTGACGCCATCCTTGGCCGCGGGCGCGCACGAAGGATTTTCATGCACGTGCATGCCGTGGTCGCCCTGAGGGATACCGACGACATCAACCATAATATCCATGCCGCCCTTGCCGTCGTCCTCAAAAACAACAAAGCCGATGGCCTCTCCAACGCCTTCACTGCTGATCTTGTTCACAGGAACTTTAACGCTTTCCGCCAATACCGTTTGCGCTCCCAAGCCGAGCGCGCAACCCGCAAGACAAGCGGCCAACAGAATCCGTTTCATAGCCTCTCCTTACTGGTGATAGTGTGCGAGATCAAAGGTTCTGGAAACTTATTGAAAAAGTATCCTGATAAATGCCAGAGGTCAACCAGTTCGGCAGTTTTGCGCGGCTCGTCACGAAGGGCGTTACTGTGCACTTGGCGAGCGCGATAAAAAAGGGTATGGTTACCTGTTGGAATTTACCATGAAAGAATACCGTGATCATTATTTTCTGAAGGCCAAGCGCGAGAATTATCCCGCACGCTCGGTCTACAAGCTCAAGGAGCTGGACTCCAAGTTCCGCCTGCTGCGCCCCGGCCAGCGGGTTCTCGACCTTGGCGCCGCCCCTGGATCGTGGTCCATGGGCGCTGCGGAAAAGGTCGGGATGCGTGGACTCGTGCTCGCCTGCGACATTCAGAGCACCGAAACGGTGTTTCCGCCGCAGGTCACATTCATGCAGGAAGACGTGTTCAACCGCTCGGCCGAGTTTGAAGCAAAACTCAAGGAGCTGGGGCCGTTTGACGTTGTCATCAGCGACATGGCCCCGCGCACAACGGGTACGCGCTTTACGGATCAGGCCCGTTCGCTTGAGCTTACGGTTGAGGCATTGGCTGTAGCCTGCCTGCACCTTAAAAAGGGCGGCAGTTTTGTGGTCAAAATTTTTATGGGGCCAGATATTCAGGAGCTGCTCGCGCCCATGCGCAAGGCTTTTGATGCGGTCAAATCGTTCAAGCCCAAAAGCTCGCGGGCCGAAAGCAAGGAAACATTTTTTGTCGGCCTTGGTTTTCGTGGTCAGGCGGGCACTGCCCCAACGGCGCATGTGCCGGGCGAAGCCGCCGGAGAAACTTCACACGAAGTTGCCGACGACGCGCCGCCGGGTATATAAACATACTCTACACAAGGTTTCGGAGGTTTTATGTCAGGTCACAGTAAATGGGCCAATATCCAGCACCGTAAGGGTCGCCAGGACGCCAAGCGCGGCAAGATTTTCACCAAGGCCGCCAAAGAAATCATCATCGCAGCCAAGGGCGGCGGTGACCCTGTGGGCAACTCCCGCCTGCGCGCAGCCATTGCCGCCGCCAAGGCCGTCAATCTGCCCAAGGACAAGATTGAGGCAGCCATCCGCAAGGGTACGGGTGAAGACGCAGGCGGCGACCTGACAGAAACCTTCTACGAAGGCTACGGGCCCAACGGCATCGCCATCATGGTGGAAGTTGCCACTGACAACAAAAACCGCACCGTGGCCGAAGTTCGCCACCTTTTCACCAAGCATGGCGGGGCCATGGGTGAAAACGGCAGCGTGGGCTGGATGTTTGACCGCAAGGGCGTTATCGCCGTGGACAAGGCAGCCTACCCCGAAGACAAAATTATGGAAGCCGCTCTTGAAGCCGGCGCAGACGATGTCATCGACGATGATGACGTGTGGACAATCCACACCGCCATGGCCGATTTCACCTCGGTGCGCGATGCGCTGGAAGCTGCCGGCATTGCCATGCAGGAAGCCGAACTGGCCATGATTCCGCAGAATCTTGTGGCTGTGAGCGCCGAAGTGGGCATGAAGGTGCTGCGCCTCATGGACGCGCTGGACGACAATGACGACGTTCAGAATGTCTATGCCAACGCGGACTTCCCCGACGATATGCCCACTGACTAACGCATTTTCACGTTGAGATGTCTGGCGGGGGAGCAGCCCGTTTGTAAATTGGGTCACTCCCCCGCGCAGCCAGCCAAACTTCGCAAAATCACGCCAACCGCGCCCGAAGCGTGGCGCATCAACCGCACTTGTTCCTCCTGCCTCCCTGCGTTATGCTGCCAAAGCGTCACAAGGCCTGCAGGCCACCCACCTGCTGGCAGCGCTCCTACATCAAGGCATTTTCACGTTGAAATACGTGCTTACGAGCGAAACAGATTCGCCTTGCAAAATATTTTTGCGGGAATTTTTACAAAAAACGTGCAAAGCAGATACGCATTTTCAATACTAATCTGCTCCAACCGATAATCCATATCAGAGGCGACAGGCGGTATTCATGCAGGCATGGGACATTGAATTTCGGGCTCTCAGCGTGGGCTACGGCGAGCATGTGGTTCTGCGCGATGTCAATGCGGTGCTTCCGGGCGGCAAGGTTTCTGTAATTCTTGGCGGTTCCGGCTGCGGCAAGTCCACCCTGCTGCGCCATATTATCGGCCTTTCGCGCCCGCAGGCTGGCCATGTACTCATAGGCGACAATGACCTCTTTGCCCTGCCGCAAAAAGAATTTCGGCGCATGCGCCGCAACATGGGCGTGCTGTTTCAGGATGGCGCGCTGCTCGGAGCGCTGTCGCTGGTGCAAAACGTCACCCTGCCCCTCACAGAGCATCTGAATCTTCCCAAAAAGCTTGTTCGCGAGGCGGGCCTGCGCGTGCTACGCATGGTGGGCCTTGAAGATTTTGCCGATTTTTATCCCAACCAGCTTTCCGGCGGTATGCGCAAACGCGCAGGCCTTGCGCGGGCCATTGTGGCCGAACCACGCATCCTGCTGTGCGATGAGCCGACCTCCGGCCTTGACCCCATCACCGCCGCCCGCATGGATGAACTGCTGCTCGCCATGCGCAGGCAATATACCGACATGTCGGTTGTTGTGGTCAGCCACGATCTGGCCAGCCTGCGGGCCATTGCCGACCACGTTCTGGTACTGGGCGAAGGCCGCGCGCTTTTTTCCGGCTCGCTGGCCGAGCTTGAAGCAAACGATGACCCGTATCTGCGACAATTTTTGTTGCGTGAACCCGGCGACACGCAGGCAGCCATGGGCGAAGCGCCCGATCCTGCAGTGCGGCAGGCCCTTGACCGCTGGCTGGCGTCATAAAAATTGCGCCGCTGCATAATAAACATTGCGATATCCGAGCGATTCGCGATTACCTACTCAACAGTAGGGCTTGAAACTTTGTCATGGCACACTTATACTGAGATTTGATCTTATTGCCGAATTATCTGTGGAGCTACCTGAACCTTATGAGTACTGTTCGTGAAACCGCTGTGGGCCTTTTTGTCCTGTTCGGCCTTGTATGCGTTGCCTACCTGACCATCAAGCTGGGCAAGATGGAAGTTTTCAGCCAGCAGGGCTTTGAACTTTCTGCCAACTTTGATTCTGTTTCCGGCCTGCGGGTCGGAGCGGATATTGAAATGGCCGGGGTGCCGGTGGGCCGCGTGGTAAGCATTAGCCTTGACCCGGACCCGGTGCGCAATCAGGCTGTAGTGCGCCTGCGGCTCGACAAAGACCTGAAACTTTCGGATGACAGCATCGCCTCCATCCTCACTAGCGGGCTTATCGGCGACAAATACGTCAGCCTTTCGCGCGGTGGGTCGGGGCATATCCTTGCGGCTGGCGACACAATTACTGAAACGGAATCCGCCGTTGACCTCGGTTCCCTCATCGGCAAGTACGCCTTCGGAGGAGTCAAATAACAATGACCATTCATGCGATCACACGCCATATAGCCGCAGGCTTTCTGCTTGCGCTGCTGACAGTTGCGCTGTTGCCCGGCGCGGCCAGTGCGAGTTCTCCTGCGCAGCTGGCGCTGGAAACTTCCATCAACCGCATCCTCGGCTCCATCAAGAACCCCGACTATGTGAATCCTGCTACGCGCGGTCCGCTGCGCCAGCAGATTGAAGATGAAGTCCTGCACATTTTTGATTTTAAAGAATTTTCTTCGCGCACGGTGGGGCCGCGCTGGGGCACGTTCAGCCCGGCGCAGCAACAGCAGTTCAGCGATGCCTTTGCCGAACTGCTCATGAATACCTACCTGAGCAAGATTGACGGCTACAATGGCGAGCAGGTCGTGTACACAGGCGAGGTTTCATCCCCCAAGGGCGACCGAACCGAAGTGCGCACAATCATCACCATGAAGGACTCGAAAAAAGTCCCCGTGGCCTATCGCATGCTCCCCAAAAACGGTTCGTGGCTCGTTTATGACGTGCTGATTGAAAATATCAGCCTGGTCAAAAACTATCGCACCCAGTTTCAGGACATTCTGAACACCGGCAGCCCTGACCAGCTTATTGCCAGGGTCAAGGCCAAGGCGCAGGAGGTCCGGCAGGGCAATGGCCAGTAACTATTCGTCAACACTGCCGGGGCATCTCTGTGTGCCCGGTTTTCTGCTGGCAGCACTGCTTTGCCTGTGGCATGCGCCAGCCAGCGCCGCCCCCAGCCAGGCGCCTGCGCCCTCCACTGTGTACGGCAAGGCGCCCCAGCTTCAGCCCGGGGCCATTACAGTAGCTCCTTACGGAACCATGAATGCAGACAATACTCTGGACGACTATGACAACGAGCCGATCCAGAGTATTTCTGACCCCATTGAACCGTGGAACAGGTTCTGGTTCCATTTCAACGACATTTTCTTTCTCTATGTTGCCAAGCCCGCCTACACGGCATGGGAAACAGTGACGCCGCACCAGTTGCGTTCCGGTTTGAAAAATTTTTTTTCCAACCTGCTGTTCCCTGTGCGTTTTGTGAACAACATCCTGCAGTTCCGCTTTTTTGAAGCGGGGGTGGAATTTGGGCGTTTTGTCATTAACACCACTTCCAGCGCGGGCTTTGCCGATGTGGCAAAAGGGCACAAAACCATTGTGCCCATTGATCCCACAGGCGAAGACTTTGGTCAGACTCTCGGACGCTGGGGCCTTGGGCATGGTTTCTACATTGTCTGGCCCATCATTGGGCCAAGCTCTGCGCGCGACACTGTAGGCCGCGCTGGCGATCTGTTTGCCGACCCGCTATTCTACCTGCAACCCACGGAATTGAGCCTTGGGATTGGCGGCGGGCTGCGGTTCAACGCCCTTGGCGATGTGCTGCCCCTGTATGAAGACCTGAACACCGTGGCGGTTGACCCCTACATAGCCATGCGTGAGGCCTATGTGAACTTCCGCAAGGCGCAGGTATTGCACTAGACTTTGAGCTATAAGCCAGAATGGAGCCCCCGGCGGAAAACGTATAGTTTCTGCGCCGGGGGCTTTTTTGCTATTTAAGATTGTTTGGGCCGTCTGTGAGGCGCGGTTTCGCTTCCCTAGCTTGGGGCTTAAGCAGCTTGCTGCCCCTCGGGCACGGGATTCCGCCCCTTCGGCGGAGTTTGGGACGCCTTCCCGGCGTGGGGCAAGGCGGGGCCGGTTATGGGGCTGCGCCCCCTTCTCGGCCCCCCTTGCATCCCCCCCGAAGCACCCCCTGAGGTTTTCAACTACCTTTGCGTGGCGAGGGCGACGCGTCTTTGCTGCGGGAGCTTCCCTCACTCGCTGCGCTCGCTCAGGCGATCTCCCTCCGCGCCGCGTTGATGCCAGAGTACGCTTTTGCTTCGGGCAAACGTCGTTTCAGACAACTGATATTATTGCTGGCTCAAAGGATGACTTTGTACCCTTTCAGCTTCTTCAGGACATTTGGCATCACGGACTTGAAGAAAACCAAATTGCAACACAAATATGACCAACAGATTCACTTCACAAATGGTGTTGCCAATTGCCATTCAGCCATGACCAGACGGGCATAATACGCGTCAGAAAAATTCAGCCTGCCACCAAGAGTTGGTTGTGGAGTCGCCTTCCCTAAACTCGCCAGAGCGAATGCGGAGGCAATGGCTGGTGTTGGGCGAATTTGCAAAATGCGCTTTTTGCGGCCTGAAAAGGAAGCGCCGGGATTTTGAGCGCAGCGTACTCAAGTACGTGAGCATCAAAATCCCGG
>NZ_JANFYZ010000021.1 GCF_024460775.1 Desulfovibrio desulfuricans
GGGCTGCGCCCCTCCTTGGCCCCCTCTGCACTCCCCCCGGAACACCCCCTAAGAAACGTTTTCAATTTCCGTCAGGCAACGAGGGCAACGCGTCTCCTGCTGCGGGAGCTTCCTTCCCTCGCTTCGCTCGCTCAGGTGATCTCCCTCCGCGCCGCGTTTATGCCAGAGTCCGCTTTCGCTTCGATCAATAATACGCTTCAACCCAATACCATTAATGCGGAAACTGCTTCAGGGAATGGCTTTGTACCTTTTCCATTGCTTCAGGACATTTTGGCATCGCGAACCTGGAAAAAATCAAATTACAACACGAAGATGACCGACAGCTTCACTCCGCCTGTGGTGATGCCAATTATCATCCAGCCATGACTCGACGGATAAAATACGCGTCAAAATAATTCAGCCTGCCATCAAGAGCTGGTCGTGGAGTCGCCTTCCTTATACTCGCCGGAGCAACGCGGAGGCGATGGTTGGTGTTGGGCGAATTTGCAAAATACGCGTTTTGCGGCCTGAAAAGGAAGCGCCGGAATTTTGAGCGCAGCGTACTCAAGTACGTGAGCATCAAAATCCCGGCGCTGACGCATTCAGGGCGCAAAAGTCGGGTTTGCGTAAATCAGCCTGACAGGCTCACCCACACCACAAAAACCTCTCCCCCAGCTTCTGCCTTTTCTTCCTCTGCTCGTCACCGTTGCGGCGCTATTTCCCGTCCCCCAGCTTTGACAGCAACGTCTTGCGATTAATCCCCAAACGCCGCGCAGCCTCGCTCTTGTTGCCACCCACCTGCGCCAAAGTATCCATAACCGCCAGACGCTCAATCTCCTCAAGCGTCATATTGGCAAAATCCAGCCGCGACGCCGCCGGGGCCTCCGCCTCCTGCCCGCCAATGGTAGGGGGCAGCTCGCGCTCACTGATATATTCGCCCACCAGCAGCACCACAGCCCGTTCCACGGCATTTTCCAGCTCACGCACGTTGCCGGGCCAGTTGTGCTTCAGCAGGCGATCCATTGCGCCAGGCGTAAATCCTTTGACGGTCTTGCCATTGCGCTCGGCAAAAAGCTTCATAAAATGCATGGCAAGCAGGGGGATGTCCTCACCGCGCTCGCGCAAAGGCGGCAACTGCAAGGCTACCACGTTAAGCCGGTAATACAGATCCTGCCGGAAGCGCCCTTCTTCCACCTCGCGTGCCAGATCCTTGTTGGTGGCCGCCAGAATGCGCACATCCACGCGCACGGTCTGATCGCCGCCCACGCGCTGCAACTCGCGCTCCTGAATGACGCGCAGCAGCTTTACCTGCATGGAAAGCGGGATTTCGCCAATCTCGTCCAGAAAGATCGTGCCCTTATCCGCTGCCAGAAACCGCCCCTCGCGGCGCTTTTCCGCCCCTGTGAACGCGCCTTTTTCGTGGCCGAAAAGCTCCGATTCAAGCAGGGTTTCCGTCAGGGCAGCGCAGTTCACGGCCACATAGGGGCCAGAGCGGCGGTTGCTGTTGGCGTGGATGAGCTTGGCCACCACTTCCTTGCCGGTGCCGGATTCGCCCGTCACAAGCACTGTGGCCTCAGAGGGCGCAATGGCCGAAACAAGATCCAGCACCTGCCGCATGGCCTGGCTCTGCCCTATGACGTTGCGGGCATCCAGACCTGCCGCCAGCTCGTGGCGCAGAGTCCGCACCTCATGCCGCAGGCTGGCATGATCCAGGGCGCGCTCAAGGGCAAGCTTGAGCGCGTCAAAGGCCAGGGGTTTGGTGAGGTAGTCGTATGCCCCGGCCTTGAGCGCCTCCACGGCGCTGGAAACATCCGAGTAGGCCGTCATGATCAGAATGGGAATGGCGGGATTGTAGGCCTTGACTGCCCGCGTGGCTTCTATGCCGCTCATGCCCCCCATGCGTACATCCATGAGAATGAGGTCAAAAGGACGTTCACGGCACAGATCCAGGGCTTCCTCGCCGCTGGAGGCCCCGGTGGGCGCGTAGCCCCACTCTTCAAGCAGGGCGCGCAGCATTTCGCGGTGATTGTGGTCGTCATCCACCACCAGCAGTTGCATGGCGGGATTTGCAGTCATAACACTATCCTTGAACTGGTCGGTATGCGGTTTCGCCTGCGCTACGGGCAGGTCGCAACGGTGCGGAATGGCCCTAGTTTTTGCCGTTTACAGGCAGGGTGAGCGTAAATTCCGCCCCATGCCCCGGCGCGTTGCCAACGCTGACGCGCCCGCCGTGCCCCTCGGCAATCTGGTAGACAATGGCAAGCCCAAGACCGGTTCCCGATGATTTGGTGGTAAAATAGGGGGTAAATATGGAGGCCTGAATTTCTGCCGGGATGCCCGGCCCCGTGTCGGCCACGGTGATGCTGAACATGCCTTCGGGTAGCGCGCGCGTACTCACACGCAGGGTGCCACCGTGATCCATGGCCTGAACCGCGTTGAGAAAAAGATTCAGCAAGGCCTGAGTGAGCCGTTCCGTACTGATGCGCACCAGCGGAAAACCCGGCTCCATTTCAAAAACCACGGCAATGTTCTTGGCCTTGAGGTCGGCCTCGGCAAGCCGCAGCGCCCGCCCGATGACCTCGCCCAAGTCAGCCTGCACTGTTTCAAACGAACCGGGGCGCGCAAACTCCAGCAGTTCGGAAACCACGCGGTCCAGCCGTTCCACCTCGTCAATCATGCGCTGGGCGGCTTCTTCCTCGCGACCCCCCAGGGGCATGCGCTTGGCGATGTACAGGGCAACGCCCTTGATGGTGCTCAGGGGGTTGCGGATTTCATGCGCCACACCCGCCGCCAGATGCCCAAGGGCCGCCAGCCGGTCATTGCGCTGGGCGTCAGCCTGAAGGCGCTTCATTTCCGTAATGTCGCGCAACACAAATACGTTGCCCAAAAAAGCGCCGTCCTCATTGCGCATGGCCGCGCCGCCAAGGCTGACGGAGAGAGGTTTGATCCCCGGCACGGCGAGCGTTGTTTCCTGCTCCAGAATGCGCGCCCCTCCAGCCAACCTGGCCACCAAGGCTTCCCACTCCAGACCGGGCAGACTGCGCAGCCGCCGTGCCCGCGCAGGTCTGCCGGGCTTGCCAGCATCACCCTGCGAGGCCTCCGTGCCAGAAGGAAATATCTCTGAACGCTGTTTGCCGAACATGGTCAAAGCCGTATCGTTGATCATGGCAATGCGCCCGTCCGGGTCGCTGATCACAAGACCAAGGGGAAGGTTTGCCACGACTTCTGCGGCCATGACCTGCTGATCGCGCACAATACGCCGCCAGCGACGGTTGTTGTGCATCCAGAACAGGGACACAAAACCAGCCAGCCCCAAGGCGGCAGCCAGTGCGGCAGAAAGCAGGTTATTGCGCGCGTCCTGCGCCAGAGCATCCTCAAAGGGGCGCGCGTCAAAGCCCACCAGAGCCACGCCCACCACCTGCCGGGGGGCCTCAGGACCGGGACGGCCACCAAACCCTCCTCGTGCGGGAGGGGGCGGCGGCGGATTGTCAAACACATCATTGGGGTCAGGCCCGTCAATATCAGGGGAACGCCCCAGCATGCGGCCCATCATGCCCATGCCGTGGGAGCCGTGCCCGCCGCCCATATGCTGCTGCCCGCCCATGTGCTGTTGCCCATGTGAACGACTCAGGGGCGCAAACACACGAAAAACCTCAAAAACTTCTTTTCCATCCACATTGCGCACCCGCCACATGGGCCGGTCTGAAACATCTGCAAGGGGTGGGATATCCTGAGGCTGCACCAGCATGGGAGTGGGGGAAAATTCCGGTGCGACGTCATCCGGGACGCCGGGAATCGGCGAGCCGTCGCCGCTCTGGGCAAGTATGGCCCCGCTCATATCGGTAACAGCCATATAGAGAATGCCGGGTTGGCGGGCCGTTTCGCTGAGCAGCGGCCGCAGGCCCAGCACCGTGCCGGGGCTGAGGCGCAGGCCCGTGCGAGTTCCGGCTTCCAGCGCCCAGATGAGCGCCTCGGCCCTGTCCGTAAGGTTGTGCACCATAAAGGCCCGTTCGCGCTGGTTGCTGCGCACGGAAAGCCCCACCAGTGTCAGGCCGAGAATAAGGGCTGCCCCAAGCAGCATCCAGGGTGAAAGGCCCATACGCGACAAGCGCTGGGAGAGAGATGGGCGAAAACGGATCATGAGTGTTTCCTCAACGGCGCAGTATCATAAGTATGTATTTTTTACTCACCGCGCAAGCCCCCTGGTAAAAATTGGATAGCTGGCCAGCCAACTGAGTAAAAAATGGACAACATCAATCCAACCAGAGAAGCCTGGGGATTTATCAATTTAATTTAACATAACAAATTTATATGGTTACAATATTTTACTCATCTTGGCACGGCCTTTGCCTATACAGCATCAAACGGCGCTGAAATACGCAGCACCAATCAGAATACAAATAACAAACTGACGGCGCAACGTCACATTGAGGATACTGATATGTATGGCTGCGATATAGGAAGCGTAATGGGATGGGGAAATGGCATGACGCACCTCATAATCATGATACTGATTATTTCCCTGGCGGTCGCTTTCATCAGCAGAATGTTCCCGTTACAGCGAAAAAACATGGATTATACAGATTCCATGGCGATTCTCAAAAGACGGCTGGCCTCTGGTGAAATCACTCTTGAAGAATACGAAAAACTGAAAAAATCCATCTGAGCGGACTTGCCCTGAGCAGGCCGAGATAAAGGAGAATATTCATGAACTCTATCAAACTTACCCTTGTTTTCGCTTCCCTGGCGCTGGTGCTGGCTTTTGCGGTAAACGCCTCTGCCGCCAACACGGCAGATAGCCAGATCAGCTCCTCATGGTGCGGCAACGGTCAATCCGGCTCGCACGGCCCCCACGGCCACGGTCATGGTTACGGGCGATAAGCTTTCCGTCAGCCAGATCAAATAATCACCTAACCAACACGCAACTACCATCAAACCAAAAGGATATACTACAATGAAGACATCCAAGATCGTTACCAGCGGCGCGGCCCTTACCCTTGCCATTTTCCTCGGCCTTTCGGGCGTTGCCTCTGCACGGCAAGGCGACGGGCAAGGCCCCGCAGGCATGGGTCCCGGCACAGGCATGGGCATGGGTATGGGCCCCGGCATGGGTTATGGCATGGGCCCTGGCATGGGATTGTCCAGCGAACAGATTGAAACCATGCAGCAGATCCACCAGAGCTTTGTTGAAAAAACACAGCCCACCATGCAGCAGCACTTTTCCAAGATGGCTGAACTGAACAATCTTGCCGCCGCTGGCGCCAAGCCCGACGACGCCCGCGTCAAGGCCGCCCAGAAGGATCTGCGCGAAATCGACGCCAAGCTGTACAGCGCCAAGGCCGAAATGCTCAAGCAGATGTCTGACAAGGGCATTCCCTTCATGGCTGGCCACGGCATGGGCCGGGGCATGGGGCACCGCATGGGCGGACACGGCATGGGACATGGCATGATGGGCAACGGCATGATGGGCCCCGGTAACTGCCCCGGCATGGCTGGCATGCCTGGCGCAACCAATGCCACTGGCAATGCCGTGCAGTCCGGCGCTACCGGCAACAAGTAACCTGCTACAAGCGCACCGCACAGCCCAGTCAAGGGCAACGAGCCTCCATAAAGCAAGCCTCCGGAACCTTATGATTCCGGAGGCTTGCGCATTTACGCAGCACCAAGGAGCACCCTGACCGCCATGTGCAAAAAAGCCGCCCGCTCATGGGAGCAGACGGCCTGATCACAAGCAAAAACCGCCATGAAACCCTGATTTCACGGCGGTTTTTCTGTCCGGGCGGCTATGCGGTATAGTCGCCCCTGTTGAACTTGATTTTTTCTGTCGTTGTCATCACGTCAAGCTCGTTGACCAGAGAATCAAGCCCAGCATTCTGGCCTCGTACAGAGGCCGTGCTGTTCTTGAGGGCGGAAACCTGCCCGTCTATCCCCTGCAACAGAGAATAGGCTTCGCGCAAGGAACCATTCTGGCCCGAAGAGCCCAGGGCGTTAACGTACGAATCCCACATGTCCAGCGTGCCGGAAGCCTGAGAGAAGGCGCTCTGGATAACGTCTTCGTCCACATCTACCGATTCGGACTGGGTGGAGCCAAGCAGCATCTGACTGATCATGGATGCTTGCGAGGTCTGCCCCGCCGCCGCTGTGGGGAACGCAGAAGATGCAACGGCATTTTCAAGGCCCATCTGTTCGCTCAAAGCCGCCTCAAAGCCGCCCTGCGCCGTCTGCGCTCGGGTTGTGCCCGGGGTCTGGCTCTGCTGGCGTAACAGCGCCTCAAGTTGATCGTTGGTAACTTTCATGTCGCCTCCAGGGTTGGCGTACTGCCGTTGCAGAAAAAATGCAAAAATCCTGCCACAAAGGCTTACTTCCATAACAGGCTGATTTTTCACAGGCTGGCAGAAGCAATGGGGAAAAAATTTCCCTGCCCCTTGGCGGCGTTAGGCGAAATGTCTTGTCTATTGTGCCGAAAAAAACTACCATTTATTACAGATGAAGGCAAAGGATAAAGGCTGCGACCCCAAACCAAACCCCTCTTGGTCGGCCATATTCAGCCAGCCCGTTAATCAATCTGCCTACCGGGGGGAACAGGAGTTTGCCATGAAGGATATCAAGAAGATTCTTTGCGCGGTAGACCTTTCCGAACACAGCAAGGAAGTTGCCGAATACGCGGTGCTTCTTGCCAAGGGGCTCAATGCGAGCGTGCTTGTTGTATACACTGCCCCCTCGCTGAGTCAGTACGTGGGCTTTCATGTGCCACCCAATACCATTGAGAATTTTGTCGGCGAAATTGTGACCGGCGCTGAAAAGTCCATGGAATCGTTTGTGGCCGAAAATTTCGTGGGTGTTGAAGCCAAGGGACAGGTGCTCATCGGCTATGCCGCCGAAGAAATCCTCAACCGCGCCCGAGAAGAAAAGGCCGACCTTATCGTTATGGGCACTCATGGCCGCAAGGGCATTGACCGCATTCTTTTCGGCTCTGTGGCGGAAAAGGTGGTCAAGAACGCCGACATGCCCGTGCTGACCGTGCGCCCCACGGAAGCAGGCGAATAACTCTGGCGGATCTGGCCCTTCCTGCAGGCACGCAGGCAGTTGCGCCAGTACCAGAGCCATAAAGAAAGACAAGCTTTCCAACTTTTTCAGCCAGCAAGCTGTCGCATTGCGATGGTTTGCTGGCTGAAACATACTGACAAGCGCCGCAAAACGCCTTGCGCCCATGCGCAGCCATGAATCTTCGCCCTTGAGGGCGATACCGGTGGAGTAACCATGTCCGAGATCAGTGTGCGCCAGGAAATTATGGCCCTCAAGGCCTATGTTCCCGGTCTTTCCATTGCCGAAATCCAGGATAAGTACAACCTGCCCCAGGTTATCAAGATGGCCAGCAACGAAAACCCGCTGGGCATGCCCCCTCTGGCCCGCGAAGCTGTGGAACGCCACGCCGCCGGGGCCTTCCGCTATCCGCAGGGCGGCAATCCGCGACTGGCAAAGGCGCTGGGCCAGCGACACGGCGTTGACGAGCACCGTGTGGTTGTGGGCAATGGTTCGGACGAAATCATTGACCTGCTTATCCGCATTCTGGCGATACCCGGCGCGCACAACATTGTGTGCTTCAACCCCTGTTTCAGCATTTACCCCATTCAGGGGCGTATTTGCGGCGTAGAAATCCGGCGGCAGCCTCTTGAGGAAGACTTTTCCTTCAACTTTGCCGCCCTGCTGGAACTGGTGGACGCCAACACGCGCATTGTTTTTGTGACCACGCCCGACAATCCCTCGGGCTTTTGCCCCCCGCGTGCTGCCGTGGAGGCCCTTGCGCGCGATCTGGCGCAGAAGGCCCCCGACTGCCTGCTGGTGGTGGACGAAGCCTACGTGGATTTTGCCGAGGATGAAAAAGCCGCATCCCTGCTGGCGAGCGGCATCATGCCCCATAACACGGCCTTCATGCGTACGTTTTCCAAAAGCTTCGGGCTTGCGGGCATGCGGGTGGGCTACGGTATTTTGCCTGACCACCTGGCGGATTTTGTCTGGCGCGCGCGCCTGCCCTTCTCTGTCAACATTCTGGCAGAAGAAGCGGCTCTGGCGGCACTGGCCGATGATACTTTTTACAACGCCACGCAGGATGCCGTGCGCACAGGCCGTAAAGAACTGTTTACGGGCCTGACCGCTCTGGGCTGCAAAGTGTGGCCAAGCGAAGCGAACTTTTTGATGTTCGGCATGCCCGAGGGCGCGCCCACCGCTGCCGAATGCTTTGAAACCCTGCTCGCGCGCGGCATCATCATCCGCCCGCTCAAGAGCTACAGTTTGCCGGATCTGCTGCGCGTCAGCATTGGCAACCAGCAGGAAAACCTCGCATTCCTTTCCGCCATGGCAGATATTATTGCCCGCAAAGGGGAAAAGGCATGAGTGCGCGGCTTCCTGTGGTGACGCTTGACGGCCCGGCAGGTGTGGGCAAAACCACGCTGGCCCGGCGTGTGGCCGAAGGGCTTGGCCTTTCCTACCTTGATACCGGGGCCATGTTCCGCTGTATGGCGCTCAAGCTGGGCGCCGGGGCGGAAACATTGCCGGAAGAAGAACTGCGCACCCGCTGCGCGGAGTGGACGTTCACCCTTTCGGGTCTTGGACAGCAGTCCACCCTGTTCTGCAACGGCGTGGCCGTGCGGGGCGAGGTACGCACCGAGGCCGTGGGCATGCTGGCGGCCCGCATAGCCACCGTGCCTGTGGTGCGTGAAATCCTGCGCGCCACCCAGCGCGCCATTGGCGAGCAGTACCCGCTGGTGGCAGAAGGACGCGACATGGGAACCGTGGTCTTTCCCGATGCGCGCTTCAAGTTTTTTCTGGATGCAGCGCCCGAGGTACGCGCCTCGCGCCGTCTGCACGACCTTGAATCCAGCGGGCAGAAGGCGGACCTCGCCACCCTGACCGAACAGATCCGCCAGCGCGACGCCCTTGACCGCAACCGCGCCGTGGCCCCCCTGCGCCCCGCGCAGGATTCGCTGATTGTGGACACGTCCCACCTTGACATTGAAGGGGTGCTTGGCGTCATCCTGCACCACATCAACGTGCATGGCGGTACGCAGAGCCTTCGCTCCGCCTGACGCGCACAGTAATCCGCACACAAATTCGCACCCTTAAAGGCCGAACCGTTTCATGGTTCGGCCTTCTTTTGTTCCCCCTTGGCTGCCCGAAAAACACAGCGGCAAGAATTGCCCAACCAGGAAAATCCTGCCTGTGCGGCCCCCCTGAGCGCCAAGGCTTTGGCGCTTTAAGCGGTGCCAAGCCGCCCCCCTGGCGTATATTTTGCACAAACTGCAAATCACCACACTGTATTTATTGCACTCTTTTACTATTGGCACGTTCAGTGCATATAAAAAAGCAAGTCAGTGGCGCATAAAGCGCCCGACCACAAACCAGCCTCAGTTGGGGAGGATACCATGAGCAATCAACTGGATTACGAAATCAATAAGGAATTGGGCGAGTGCTACCTTTTCATGGGTGACTTTGACAAGGCCGAGGAATACTACCGCAAGGCCGCAGGCAGCAACTCCCAGAGCGCGGCCCCCTTCCTGGGACTGGCCACCGTGGCCGTGCAGCGCTCTGATCTGGACAAGGCTCTGATTCTGTACCAGAAGGCCGCTTCTGTGGAAGAAACCGACAAGGCGCTGTGCGGCATTGGCCTTGTGTACATGGAAAAGGGCGACCACCAGCAGGCCTTTGACTACTTTGCAGCCGCCCTGAAGAAATCCAGGGAAAACATTGTGGCTCTCAACTGCCTGGTGCGCGAATCTTATCAGCTTGGCTGCGTTGAAAACGCGCTGCCCTACCTGGAAGACACCCTGAGCTCCGGCGTGGAAGCCGAAGCCGTTCGCGTCACTCTGGCTGGCTGCATGATCTACCTTGGCCGCGCCGAAGAAGCCCGGCAGCACCTTGAAGCGGTGTTGGGCGCCAACCCCACCAACATCAATGCCAAGGAACTTTTCGACACCATGGCTGCCTAGTCAGCCTGTACATACTCCCCTCCCCACATGATTTTCCGGCCCCTGGCGGGTGTCGGGGGCCGGAAAATCATTCCCTGAGGGAAGCCACGCGCCGCTGCCGCTATTGATCCGTTCTCCGGATCGGGCACGGCGGCACGGAGCGCCGGAAAAACCCCTGATGTACGTCAGGGGTTTTTGTGTTTGGGCGGCTTATTCCGCCCGCAAGTGGCTATATGGGCAGCGGAAGTTGCCGCTGTTCAGAGTTTGGCCCGAATTTCGTCGTAGCTTTCCCGCAGCTTCATAACCTGCGGGTCGTTAAGAACCTGTGCCCCGTCGCGCGCCACAGCGCACATGAACAGCAGGGCCTCCTCCGCATCAGACATACTGTTGCAGACAATATCGTAATATTCCGTCTTGTTGGACGGATCAATCTTTCTGGCGCTCTCCGCCGCCTGACGGAAAGTCTTGATAAACACCTCGCAGCGTTCGTGCCGAAACACTCTGCGGCCAAAAACCTGCAACAGGGGCGTTTCCGCCTGCACGCCCGCGAGCACGCCTTCCACCTCGCGCGCAAGGGCAGCCCCGGCCTCGGAGCTGCGGGCATTTAAAGCAGGTACATTGCACAGGCATTCACGCACAACCAGCCGCACGTCTGCTATGCTGAAACGGTGCTCGCGCGATTTTTTAAATTCGTCCATGAGCAGCAGAAACATGCGCTCACGGTGATAAAGTTGCGCAGCCTTTTTCTGCTTTTGCAGTTCCTTGCGCTGCTCGCGCATTTCATCGTTCTGCATTTTTATGGAAACAATGATGCCCGCAAACGCAAGCCCTGAAAACAGAGTGTTAAGCACCCCGAAGGAATCGCCAAATGTGCCGGACTTGCTGAAATCTTCCACTGACAAGTATAGACACAGGGCTGATGCGGCCCAGATAACTATCACAAGCAAGGCCGCTTTCCAGAACAGCGCCCATGTCACCCTGTCAGGAGAAGCCTCCGCGGTTGCGTGGGCGTGCGGGCCACCAGAAGCGGATGACATACCCGTATTCAAGAAGCTTCCGTTTTCGGCATCCTTAGCGCGCTGTGAGCGTGCCGCCATACAGTGTTCCTCCATTGCTTGCGCGGCGCAAAATCTGCCGCCTGGGCAGCATAACCTTTCAACGTTGCCCCCGCAAACAAGGCGTGCGGCAATGCCCCGGAGGCCCGTTGCAGGCTGTTGACGCGCCATGTTGCAGCAGATATGAGATTTGACGCTCTGTTCAACTTCTTCCGGCCTGCCAGGCATTTGTTCTTGCGACCGCCCGATGGATTTTCCATGCAGATACCAATTCCCGTCAGCACCGTGGGCCTGCTGTTTTGCTCCAATCTTTTCATGACGTTTGCCTGGTACGGACACCTGCGCTACAGGAGTACAGCCCTGCCGCTGGTTATCATCACGAGCTGGGCCATCGCTTTTTTTGAATATGTTTTGCAAGTGCCCGCCAACAGGATAGGCTACGGATATTTTTCGGCGGCAGAACTGAAAACCATTCAGGAAGTCATCTCCCTGACTGTCTTCATGGGCTTTTCCGCTTTTTGGCTGCACGAGCCTTTGCGTTGGAACCACCTTGTGGGTTTTGCGCTCATTGTGCTGGCAGCGTGGATTATCTTCAAGGAATGGTAGACAACGTGTTGGATTTCAGCCTGGTTACATACGCCGTTGGCATAGCCGCGGCATTCGGGGGCGGATTTATTGACTCCATCGCTGGCGGCGGCGGGCTTATTACCATGCCCGCCCTGCTGCTTTCCGGCGTACCGCCGCATCAGTCTTTGGGCGTCAACAAGGTCAGCGCCTGCCTTGGCACCACGGTTGCCCTTGGCAACTTTGCCCGCAGCAATCTGGTATTGTGGCGGGTAGCCCTGGCGGGCATTATTTTCTCGCTGGTTGGTTCGTGGGCCGGGTCACGGCTTGCCCTGCTGCTGGACGCGGCTGTTCTTGGCAAGGTGCTGGTGGCCTTGCTGCCCATAGGCATGTGCGCAACCCTGCTGCCCAAGAAAGAACACAAGCAGACGCCACTGCCGCACTCCGGCCCCCACTTCTGGATTCCCGTGGCCTTTGTATGCCTTCTCATTGGCGGCTATGACGGATTTTTCGGCCCAGGCACCGGGAGTTTTCTTATCCTGGCCTTTCACTGGATTCTGCGCATGGGGTTGATGGAAGCCTCCGCAACCTCCAAGGTGCTCAACCTTGCCTCAAACTTTGCCGGAGCCGTGGTTTTCATCGTCAACGGCGTGGTGGTGTGGAGTCTGGCCCTGCCAATGGCCGCGGCCTGCTGCCTGGGCAACTGGATGGGAAGCCGCCTGGCTATTCGCGTAGGGCCTGCGGCTGTGCGCCGCTTTTTGACCATTTCGCTCAGCCTCCTGCTGCTGACCCTTGTATGGCAGTATTTTCTGGCTCCGAGCACGCACTAGTAAACCAACAGATCGACAGTCCAACGCAAGCGGCCCCGGAATATCGCATTCCGGGGCTGCTTGCCATTGAACTGTGTGCAGAGCTAGCCGCGCTTCATCTCGCTGATAAGTTCACTCATGCGCTCGGCCTGGCGGGCAAGCTCGCTCACGGCCCGGGAAGCTTCGCCCATGGCCTGCGCGGTCTGGCTGGACATCTCGTTGACGCTGACAATGGACTGGTTGATCTCGTCGCTGGTGGCGGACTGCTGCTCGCTGGCCGTGGCAATGGCGCTCACCTGATCTGCCGATTCCTCGACCTTGGTCACAATTCCCTGCAAGGCTTCGCCGGACTGTTTTGCAAGCTCGGCGGCCTTTTCCACCTCTGCCAGAGCCTTGTCCATGGCGGCAACGCTCTGCCCTGCGCTGCCCTGAATGGCAGAAATGGCATTGCCCACATCATTGGTGGAGGCCATGGTTTTTTCTGCCAGCTTGCGCACTTCATCGGCCACCACGGCAAAACCGCGCCCGGCCTCGCCCGCGCGGGCGGCCTCAATGGCGGCATTGAGCGCCAGCAGATTGGTCTGGTCGGCGATGTCCGAGATCACGTTCATAATCTGGGTGATTGCCTGGGCATGCTGGTTCAGCGTGGTCATGTCGCCCTTGAGCGCCAGCGAAACCTTGTGCACCTGCCCTATGCTCTGCAAGGCGTTTTCCACAATATTCGCACCGCTTTCGGCATTGGCCCGCGTTTCCGCAGACACAGCCGAAGCCGCGGAAGCATTACGGGCAACTTCCTGCACGGTGGCGTTCATTTCATTCATGGCCGTGGCGGCCTCGGCCAGGCGCTGTGCGGATTCTACGGCGCTCTTGTCCGACTGCTCGATCTGTGCGGAAAGTTCTGTGGAAGCGGCGGAAATAACGCTCACCACTTCTTCCAGTTGCCCTGCTGCCGTCAGCATGCCCTCGCGCTTGGCGCTCTCGGCCTGACGCGCAGCTTCTTCGGCTCTGGCTGTGGCTTTTTCCGCCTCTTCCGTAGCGTGCTGCGCGGCCTGGGTTTTATGTTCACTTTCGCTCAAAAGGTGCCGGATGCTTTGCACCATGCGCCGCATGCCCGCCGCAAGCGTGCTGAATTCGTCACCGCGCTTTTCAGCGGCATCAAAAAGAGCGCGTTCTTTGTCGTTGGTTTCAAGACGACCACCGGCAACGGCTTCGGCAACGCCCGAAATACCGCCCACCATACGCACAATGCCCCGGGCCGAGAAAAAGATCATGGTTCCGACTATCAGCGCACAGGCCAGAGTAAGCAGGCTGGCGTTGGTCAGCAGGTCGCTGATGGGTTTGAAGATTTCGCCACGGTCAAATTCCACGCACAAAATCCAGCCTTCGTGCGGCAGCGGCTTATAGTACAGCCCTTTTTCACCCTTGCCATTGTCAAAGCGGGTACGCCCTTCCTTTTGCTGCAACAGGGCCGCCACATGGGACACCTTGCTGTCATTGCGCCCGAGAACAGCTCCATCCGGGTTCAGAACCATACGCCCCTGAAGGTCGTAGGCATAGACCATGCCCTTCTGGCCGATCTTGATTTTATCAGTGGTATTTTTGCCCAGAATTTTATTGTCGATTGCCGCTGCCAGCACGGCCATGTTTTTGCCGTCCAGCTTGAGCGGCATGGCAAGCACGGTGTACACCTCGCCAGTGGTGGCATCTACCATGCCAACGACACTGGGCTGGCCATTCTTGCTCTTTGCAAAGTATTCCCTGTCAGAAAAATTGGCGCCGACGAACTTGTTCTTCCCCTGTTGCTTATCAACGCGGTACCCAAGCACGGTGCCGTCCATGGCAATGATTGCGGCGGAAGAAACCATGTCGTTATTGGTCACAAAAGAATCAAGAGCCTGGTCTGCCCGCGTAAACAGGGCTCCCTCAAAGGCATCCGATTTGTTGCGGGAGTAGGCTTCCACCTGATCCTTGATGCGCTGGTTCTCGGTCATGGTTTGCAGGCCCTGTTCTATCCCGGAAAACACCGCGTCAAGCCCTATGCTCTGGCACTCAAGCAGGGCATTCATATCTGTGGCAATCTGCTCTCGCAGGATTTCTTCTGACATCTTGTAGCAAACCCCTGCCACAAGCATCAGCCCCACTATTGCCGGAGTGAGGATGGAAATTCCCATTTTCGCAAGTAATCCGAGTTTCATCACTACCCCTTTTGCGTTGCGTCTACGCACTGAATGACCGAAAGGCTAATTACCATGTGAAAAATTAAACTACCCCTGAAATCCTGTAAGGCAGGTCTTTTCCAGTGTACTTATCGGACAAAACGTGACTTTCAATATATCAATTATACTTATTTTCACAAGAAATCTCTACGAGCGTGATAGGGATTTTTACGCTGCCATTTCGCGCTGATAACTATCAATCTCATTAGGACGGAGAAGGCGTGAATATCTAATACTCGATAGCAGCAACTACTTGCGATAAGCGAAGCATGGCAGAGCAACACTGAATTGCGGTGGGGGCCTACTGGCGGGATAATGGGATCAGCCTTATCAGCGCCTTGAGGCCGCCGGATCGGAAAGATCAGGCAAAGCCCCGCCCGCTATGGCCCACAGATACAGGCTTGCGGCCGAACCATAAGGACTGTAGCGCCGGCGATAGATTTCAAAGCGGTCGCGGCTGACTTCCCGGTGCCGATAGAGCATGCGCAAGCCCCGCAGAATGGCTAGGTCGCCAAAACTGAGAACATCAGGCCGCTGGAGTGAAAACAGCATGAGCATTTCCGCTGTCCAAACGCCAACCCCGTCCAGCGCGCACAGGGTGGCGCAGAGGCTGGCATCGTCCATGAGCCTCAGGGCCTCCACATCCAGCTCTCCCAGCAGTACCTTGCGCGCGGCTGCCTTCATATACGCAACCTTGCGGAAGGATAGCCCCACTCCCTGCAACGTGGCAGTTTCAGCGCCTTCTATGGTTTCAGGCGTCACTTCGCCAAGGGCAAGCACAAGCCGCGCCCACACGGTCTGCTGCGCCTTGGTGGCAATCTGCTGCCCGACTATGGAGTGCATGAGCGCGTCAAAGAGGTCTGGCCGCACCTCCCGCTGTATGGGGCCTATGCGTTCCATGGCTGAGGCCAGACGTTTGTCTTTGCGGGAGAGAAAGTCGATTTCTTTTTGGCCGTAGATAAAATACTGGGGCATTATTTTAGTCCTGCACAAAGGTTGCGGTGTCTGATAGTACAGCATGCCAGCCTCCTGGCGCAAATACAAAAATTCCTGAAGGAACCATGGCGGCAGGCGGCCATAAAAAACGGCGCGGAATCTCAAGGATGCCGCGCCGTGAAGGGATTATATCAGCTTTTAAAGCAGATAAAACTTAACCAGCCTAGTTTTTGAGGCTGTGAATCGGCGCAGGAATGCGACCGCCAAGCCCGATAAAGTCCGTGGCGTCGCCCTTGGGCACGGGGATAATGGCCGCCTTGCCGAGCAGGCCGCCAAAAGACACTTCTTCGCCAACGCCCTTGCCGGGCACGGGAATAAGGCGCACAGCCGTGGTCTTGGTGTTGATGACGCCGATGGCCATTTCGTCGGCAATGATGCCGGAAATGGTCGAAGCGGCCGTGTCGCCGGGGATGGCGATCATGTCCAGCCCCACAGAGCACACGCTGGTCATGGCTTCCAGCTTTTCAAGGCTGAGCAGGCCGGAGGTGGCCGCGGCCTCGATGCTGGAATCTTCCGACACGGGGATAAACGCGCCGGACAGACCGCCCACGGACGAAGAGGCGAACGCGCCGCCCTTTTTCACCGCATCGTTGAGCATGGCCAGCACGGCAGTGGTGCCGGGCGCGCCAATGCTCGAAAGGCCCATACTTTGGAAAATTTCGCCCACAGAGTCGCCCACCGCAGGCGTGGGAGCCAGGGAAAGGTCGGCCACGCCAAAGGGCAGGCCCAGACGGGTGGCCACTTCGGTACCGATCATTTCGCCCACGCGCGTCACCTTGTAGGCCGTGCGCTTGATGACTTCGGCCATGTCCAGCAGGGTAAGGCGGCCGCCCTTGCCGTTGTGCCCGGCTTCGCGGGCGCGATCCAGGGCTTTTTTGACCACGCCGGGGCCGGAAACACCCACGTTGATAACAACGTCAGGCTCGCCCACGCCAAGGTAAGCGCCAGCCATGAAGGGAACATCCTGCGGAATATTGGCAAAAACCACCAGCTTTGCGCAGCCGATGCCGCCGCGTTCGGCGGTGGCTTCGGCCACCTTGAGGATCTGTTGACCCATGAGGGCCACAGCATCCATATTGATGCCGCTGCGCGACGAAGCCACGTTGATGGATGAGCAGATGCGGTCGGTTTCGGCCAGTGCCTGGGGCAGCGCCTCAATCAGGGCGCGGTCGCCCTTGGCAAAGCCCTTTTCCACCAAAGCAGAAAAACCGCCCAGGAAATCAACGCCAGCTTCCTTGGCCGCCTCGTCAAGGGCCTTGCACACGCGCACCATGCCATCCGGGCCAAAGGGCGCGCCCACCACGGCAATGGGGCTCACGCTGATGCGTTTGTTCACCACGGGGATGCCGTATTTGTCGCCCACTTCGTTGCACACGCTCACGAGCTGCGAGGCGTAGCGGCGCAGCTTGGCCTTAACGTTGGCGGTAAAAAGATCAAGGTCGTGGCTGACGCAGTCAAACAGGCTCACGCCAAGGGTGACTGTGCGCACGTCAAGATGCTCGTTGCGGAGCATGTTCAGGGTGCTTATAACTTCGCGTTCTGAAAGCATGGAGGTCTTCCTGTATGTTCGGGCTGTCGGCCTGCCATATGGCGGCCCCGCCCGGAAGGCGGTTTTGCCCTGACGCGCAATACCGCGCGCTCAGGGGAATGTGCATCGTGTCTGAAACCGGGTCGCGCCCTGTTTCAGGCGCAGACCGGTGGTGCATGCGCCTCGGCAACGTGAGGCCTAAAAAGAATTCACCCGATGCACAGCCTCAAAAATATCCCTGTGCTGGGCGCTGACGCGCAGGTCGCGCTTCTGCCCTTCGCAGTCAAGCTCGCGGCGCAGGCGGCCCATGTCAACGCTGTCAGGCACCATGACCTCAAACACAAAAAGCGCATGGTTGTTGCCGCCCTCGCCCAGAATGGCCTTGAGACTCTCAATGTTCACGCCGTGCTGGGCAAACACGCGGCTCATGGCGGCGATAAGACCGGGCTTGTCCGGCCCGTCGGCAGTGACCACAAAGGGTTCGCAGTGCAGGTCTGTGCCCCACTGCCCCTTGATGGCGGGCCGCACGAGGACGGAAAGATCAACCTTGGCGGATTCCAGCCCGGCGCTCAGCTTGGCGCGCAGGGTTTCCGCGTTTTCTTCCGGCGCTGCAACAACAAAGATAGCAGCAAACTCGCCGGAGAGGATGGTCTGGGTCACTTCTTCGATGTTGCAGCCGCTGTCTTCGAGAATGCGGCTGACAGTGGCCACCACGCCGGGGCAGTCGCGCCCCAGAAAGGAGGCTGTAAATTTTTGCATGACGCTTTCCTTGAAAAAGCCGTCAGCTTGATTCTGACGGCGGTTGTATCGTGTAAAAGGGCTTTATATACGTAAACAGGTCAAAACTTCAAGGGGGCGCAAAGCCCCGACTGGCGCGGATATAAGCCGCTGCCTGCATTGATGTTTCCTGCTGCGCCAGAGTCGCATCAACAGCAGAAGCATCCAACAAAGCATTATGTTACAGCAAGTTGCAGACACATTCCTCACAATCTTGACGCCCAAGCGTGAATGGCATATCGTAACGCTCCTTTCAGGTATGGGCCACTCAGGAGTCGTTACGTGGATACTCGGGAAAAGAAAAACAGCAAGCCGGCTATCAAGCTGGGTACCAAGTCGCAGCATGCGGGATATTTTATGCCCATGCTGGAAAGTTTCGCCGCGCGCGAAGGCCTCAACGAAGTTGTCAAAAACAGAGTTGTCAAATCGTGCGACCTTTTGGATGCGGGCGTACCGCTTTTCCCCAACGACTTCCGCAAGGAACACGACGTTGCCTGGGTGCTGGACAAATTCGGCGCTCTTGAAGGCGAATCCCTGGACAGCCAGGAAGACGTGTTTGCCATTGCGGGCCGCATAGTTTCCCTGCGCTCGTTCGGCAAGGTGGCCTTCTTCCATATTATGGACCAGAGTGGCCGCATCCAGTGTTACGCCTCGCGCGAACACATGGATGAAGAGAACTACACAGTGGTCAAAAAGCTCGACGTGGGCGACATCGTGGGCGTTTCCGGCCACCTGTTCCGCACCAAGACGGGCGAACTCACCATTGCCTGCCGCAAAATCAAGCTCATCACGCGCTCCATGCGTCCCCTGCCGGAAAAATATCACGGCCTCACAGACATGGAAACGCGCTACCGCCAGCGTTACGTTGACCTTATCGTCACGCCGCGCGCGCGAGAGATTTTCTTCAAACGCAGCCTGATTGTGCGCGAATTCCGCCGCTTTATGGAAGACCACGGCTTTATGGAAGTGGAAACTCCCATGATGCAGCCGCTGGCTGGCGGCGCTGCGGCCAAGCCTTTCAAAACGCACCACAATGCCCTTGATCTGCCCCTGTTTTTGCGTATTGCGCCTGAACTCTACCTCAAACGGCTGCTGGTGGGCGGATTTGAAAAGGTCTTTGAGCTGAACCGCAACTTCCGCAACGAAGGCATAGACACGCGCCATAATCCGGAATTCACCATGTGCGAATTCTACTGGGCCTATGCCACGTTTGAAGACCTCATGGACTTTACGGAACAGCTTTTTGCCCATCTTGCCATGACGGCCTGCGGCACAACAGTTGTGCCCTATCAGGGCGAAATGATCGACCTCACGCCCGGCAAGTGGACGCGCCTCAGCTTCTACGATTCGCTCACCCAGGTCGGTGGGCATTCGCCGGAATTCTACAACGATTACGGCAAGGTCAAGGCCTACATCCGTTCACGCGGGGAAAAGGCCGCCGACAGCGAAAGCCTGCAAAAGCTGCATGCCAAACTTTTTGATCTTGATGTGGAAGGCAAGCTCATTCAGCCCCACTTCATCTATCATTACCCAACGGAAATCTCGCCGCTTTCACGCCGCAATGACGAGCATCCGGAACTGACGGACCGCTTTGAGCTGTTCATCACCGGGCGCGAGCTTTCCAACGCATTTTCCGAGCTCAATGATCCTGTGGATCAGCGCCTGCGCTTTGAAGATCAGGTGCGCGAACGCGAAGCGGGCGATGACGAGGCCCACAGCATGGATCAGGATTATCTGCGCGCCCTTGAATACGGCATGCCTCCGGCTGCAGGGCAGGGCGTGGGCATTGACCGCCTCGTGATGCTGCTTACCGACTGCGCCTCAATCCGCGAAGTTATTCTCTTCCCCTTGCTGCGCCCGGAAGTGTAGAACGATAGGGTGCCACTTTATTTGACCGTCTGTAAAAAGTATTGATACGATTGCTCAGCAAAGCGCCGCCTTATTGGCGGCGCTTTTTTGTTTTTCAGCAATTTTAACCATATACAGATTCGGTCCCCCATAAAAACTTGCCGGTCAAAAAACATTTTTGAATCAAAGGCATATACTATTGTCGCCTCTGGTCGATAATTATACTCATAAAAGTGTAAACCAAGTTCATTGGGCATGTTTTCGCGCAGGGCGCATACATTTATCGCATTGGCTTGGGCAAGGAGGTTCTTATGAAAATTGGGCTGCTGGGCAAGATGCTCCTGTCCATTCTTACTCCGGCAATTGCAGGGCTGCTGCTGGTTGCTGGTGTGAGCTATAAAATTTCTGAAAGCAACTTGCGCGAGCAGATTATCAACGATGCAAGAGCGCTGCTGCGCTGCCAAAGCATCGGCCTGCATGCCATGCTAACAGTGATGGAAGAGTCGCTCTCCATGGTTGCCGCCGATAACAGGATCATTTTATATCTTGATGCAGTCAACGATAAAATGCCTGAAGTCATGACGCGCACATTGTTCAACGATGCAGATGCTGCACTCAATACATTTGTGACGCTCAATTCCAACTTTGAATTTTGCGGTGTTGCCGGGAGGGACGGCATAGCCATTGCCCATCACCTGGCAGGCGAAAAACACCCCAGCAAATCCGTGGGAGTAAGTTTTACAGACCGCTCTTACTACCAGCGCGCCATGCAGGGCCAGAAGACCATTACTGGCGTGATCAGCAAAACCACAGGCAAGGTTGCAACTATCATCGGCCTGCCCATCATGCGCAATGGCAAGCCCGAAGGTCTTGTGTGGGCAGGCATCGACAACGAAAATCTCGCCCAGACAACTACAAACCAGATCGATTTCGGCACCAAGGGCGGCATCTATGCCTATGACACCAAGGGCATAATGATGCTGAACCGCGACATCAAGACATTTGGGCGGGATGACAGCAAAAAACCCTATGTTGCGGAAATACTGAAAAATCCAGAGGGATTGGTACGATTTACGGGCGAAGACGGGGGCAATAAAACAGTCTTTTACAGGGCCATGCCCGAAGTCGGCTGGATTCTTTGCCTGGAAGTGGACAGAGACGAAATTTACACACCCATGCGGATAATGCTGGGCAACTCCATGATGCTGACTTTTGCAAGCGCCCTTGTGGTCGGACTGATCATCTTCTTTGCGGCGCGGGCCATCGCGCGACTGCTCAGGAGCATTTCCGGTATTGCGGAATCCGTTGCAGAAGGACGCCTTGAAACAACCCCTGCAGAAAAAGCCATGCTCTTTGCCGCAGAAAAACGCCGTGATGAATTCAGCACGCTGGCATCTGGCATGGAACACATGGTCGGCAATATCAAAACGCTGTTGCAGGAAAGTGAACAAAAAGCCAGAGACGCCCAGCAGGCAACGGAAGAAGCCAGGCTTGCCACCGCACGCGCGGAAGAAGCGGCCCAAAGGGCAGAAAATGCCAAGCGGGAAGGCATGCTCGCTGCAGCGGGGCAACTGGAAGAAGTGGTCGCCATCATTTCTGCTGCCTCAAGCCAGCTTTCCGGGCAGATTGAGCAGTCGGACCAGATAGCCGCGCAGTCGGCCCAGCGCCTCAGCGAGGCAGCAACTGCCATGAATCAGATGAATGTGACCGTGCAGGAAGTGGCCCGTAATGCTTCTTCGGCCTCGGCAGTCTCTGCCGAAACGCGCACCAATGCTGAAAGCGGCGCAAGCATTGTGGAAAGCGCCCTCCAAAGCATCGGGCAGGTGCAAAAGGTTTCGCTGGCGCTCAAGGACGATATGACCAAGCTGAACCAGCATGCCCAGGCAATTACCCAAATCATGAACGTGATCTCGGACATTGCCGACCAGACCAACCTGCTAGCCCTTAACGCAGCCATCGAAGCTGCCCGCGCGGGCGACGCCGGGCGCGGTTTTGCTGTGGTGGCCGATGAAGTGCGCAAGCTGGCGGAAAAAACCATGGCCTCCACCAATGACGTGGGCAATGCGATCTCTGCCATTCAGCAGAGCGCTTCGCAGAGCGTGGCCGCCATGGACAAGGCCCTGACGGAAGTAAATACGGCCACCGAATTTGCCAACCAGTCGGGTGCCGCCCTGCGGGATATTGTGAGCAATGTGGAAGCCACTGCCGATCAGGTAAGCGCCATTGCCACCGCAAGCGAGGAACAATCCGCCGCCAGCGAGGAAATCAACCAGTCCATCGTGCAGGTCAACGCCATGTCCGGGCAGACTTCGCAGGCGATGGGCCAGGCCACAAAGGCCGTGGCCGACCTTGCCCAGCAGGCGCGCAGGCTGAGCGAACTTATTGAGGCTATGAAACGGGGCTAACACCCGGAACAATAAAACTTGTGGATGATCAGCCTTGTCCCTGAGGACAATAACGAAAAGAGGCCCCCGGCCTGGTTTGTCAACCAGCCGGGGGCTTTTGCCTGGTAGGTATCCTGCTAATGGGGATTTTTTCAAAATCAACACCAGACTGAAAAGAACTGGCAACAGGCAGAATGGTACAACGGAACCGTCTGTGTTCTAGCGGCAACGCCGGATACGCGCCAGTCTGGCACCTTCTCCCCTCCGAGGGGCTGCACCGGGTACCTGCCCTTGACAGTGCCCTGCTGCGGGAAGTTTGCTCCAGGTACAAACAGTTGCGCGCTGCCTGCCAGCGGCAATCCCTGACGCAATTGGCTTGCCTTGCGGCAACGCAATGCCCCAGGTCTAAAATAACTCTTGAATATCCGGGCAAGGTGGGACAATATGCCGCAAATGTCATTTGAACTATTCGTTGCCCTGCGCTACCTCTTTTCGAGGCGAAAGCAGACATTCATCTACATCATATCGATCATGTCCATTCTGGGCGTGGCTATCGGCGTTGGTGCGCTGGTGGTGGTGCTTGGCGTGTACAACGGCCTCACCACCGACATGCGGGACAAAATCCTCGGGGCCAATGCCCACGCCATTGTCATGTCCTATATCCCCTCGGCCTTTGAGAACCGCAGCGACCTTCTGGATCGGGTGCGTTCTGTCAAGGGCGTGACCGGGGCAACCCCCTTTATTTACACAGAAGTCATGCTTTCCGCTGGCGGCGGCGTCAAGGGCGTTGTCTTGCGGGGCATTGACCCGAAGTCGGCCCCTGCAGTGCTTTCCATGCTGCGCCAGATGCGCGTGGGTTCTGCCGCCGATCTTGAGCGCGAAGGCGCGCCAGGGCTTATTATTGGCGAGGAACTGGCCAAGCGCCTTGGGCTTGGCATGGGCAGCCGCGTGAATCTGCTTTCGCCCTCAGGGCAAAAGACCACCTCAGGCTACGCGCCGCGTGTGCGCCCCTTTGAAGTGGTAGGTATTTTCAAGACTGGCATGTTTGAATACGACTCGTCGCTGGGTTTTGTTACGCTCAACGCCGCGCGCGATGTGCTGGGCCTGCCGGAAAATTATCTTTCGGGCGTAGAACTGACCGTGGCCGATGTTTACAAGGCGGACAAGACCGCTGCCGAAGTTTCAACCGAGCTTGGCTCGCCCTTCTACGTGCGCTCATGGATGGAAATGAACGCCAACCTTTTTGCAGCGCTCAAGCTGGAAAAAATCGGCATGTTCATTCTGCTGGCCATGGTGGTGCTTATCGGTTCTTTCTCTATTGTAACAACCCTGGTCATGCTGGTTATGGAAAAAACGCGCGACATCGCCATTATGATGTCCATGGGCGCCACAAGCAGCATGATACGGCGTATTTTCATGTTTCAGGGAACAATCATCGGGGTTATCGGCACATTGCTTGGCTATGCGTTTGGCCTTTCGCTCGGCTGGCTGCTCAAGCGCTACCAGTTCATCAAACTGCCTGAAAACGTCTATACCCTCGATCATCTGCCCATTATCATCACCCTCTCCGATGTGCTCATCATTGGCGCAAGCGCCATGCTGCTGTGTTTTCTGGCCACCCTTTACCCGGCTCGGCAGGCATCGCGCCTGCAACCGGCAGAAGCCCTGCGCTACGAATAGCCATGTCAGCACTCTATACTTTTTCAAACGTGGGCAAAAAATTTGCCACACCCGGTGAAGAGACCGAGATTATCAAGGATATCAACCTGGTTGTGGAAGAAGGCGAGATGCTCGCCATAGTTGGACAGTCCGGTTCCGGAAAGAGTACCCTCTTGCATCTTATGGGTGCACTTGATACTCCAAGTACGGGCGAGATATGTTTTGAAGGGCGCAACATGGCGCTCATGAGCGCTGACCAGAAAGCTGCCTTTCGCAACAAGACTCTGGGCTTCGTTTTTCAATTTCATCATCTGCTGCCGGAATTTTCAGCCCTCGAAAACGTGGCAATGCCGGCAATTATTGGCGGTGCTAAACAAAGCGCCGTAATGAGCCGTGCGCGTGAAATGCTTGACCGCGTGGGGCTATCGGCGCGTATGGAAAGCAAGATCGCCACTCTCTCGGGCGGCGAACGCCAGCGGGTGGCCATTGCGCGCGCGGTTTTTATGCGACCGCGCGTTCTGTTGGCTGACGAGCCCACCGGCAATCTGGATGAAGTTACGGGAGCGCAGGTGGGCGCTCTCATGAACGAACTCAACCGTGAATTGGGCATGACCCTCGTTGTTGTAACGCACAACCGAGAGCTGGCCGCAGGCATGGGCAGAACCCTGGAACTGAAAGCGGGGACATTGTATGAAAAGATTTTTGAATAACGTACTGTGCAAAGCCCTGTGCCTTGCCGTGCTGGCCTGCGCCACCCTGGCGCTTCCGGGTGGAGCCGTAGCGGCAGAAGGGCCCCTTGTGCTTGTTCTGCCCTTTCAGGTGAACGCCGGGCCGGAAATGCCCAACGCCTCGCAGGATGTGCCTCAGGCGATTGCCGATCAGCTCAAGCAGAACGGCATGCGCACTGTTCCCATGGAAACCGCCCGCGTTTTGCAGCGCAACAGCGGTGAATCCATTGACCTTGCCACCGCCCGCGAGCTTGGCCGCAAGGCCGGAGCGCGCATGGTCATTTACGGCAAGTTCAATCAGCTTGGTCAGGGCTTTTCCATGGACACGCGCATTGTGCCTGTCTATGAGGGCGAAGCCGTCCCCGCCGGATTTGAGCGTAACTCGCTGACCTCGCTGAACGAGTGCGCCGCTGTGCTGGCCAAACGTGCGGCAGAAATTTCCAATCCCGCCACCGCCGCCGAGGCCGCGCCCCAAAAAAACGATGCGCCGGCGACCCTTGTTCCCATGAACGCCCCCACCTCTGCCCACGGCGGGCTTGCCGATGTGCAGGTACGCGGCATGAAGGTGCTTGACCCCGATACAGTGCTCATGCGCCTCACCATCCGCAAGGGCGACAGCCCGGACGCCACGGCCATCAACGAAGAAGTAAAGCGCATATGGGATATGGGCTACTTCAGCGATGTGCAGGCCACGCTTGAAGGCAACGTGCTTGTGTTCACCGTGGTTGAAAAGCCGCGCATCGACAACATCGTTGTTGACGGTTCGGACAAGGTCAGCAAGGACGACGTGCTTGCGGCCATGGGCACCAAGAGCGGCAGTGTTCTGAACGAACAGGTGCTTTCGGACGACCTCCAGAAAATCAGCGAACTGTACCACAAGGAAGGCTTTTACCTTGCCAAGGTCACCTACCGTCTTGAAGACCGTCAGGGTGGGCGCGGCGCAGTGCTGGTGATCAGCGTTACCGAAGGCAACAAGCTTTATATCAGAGACGTCAAGATTGAAGGCCTCAACAAGCTCAATCGCGGCGATCTTGACAAATACATGGCCCTCAAGACACGCGGCATTTTCTCGTGGCTGACGGGTACCGGCGTGCTCAAGGACGAATACCTGGAGCGCGACACCAACGCCATTGCCGCCTTTGGCCTTAACGAAGGCTACGTAGATATTCAGGTGGCTGCGCCAACCGTTGAATACCGCGACGACGGCATCTACATCACATTCAACGTGCACGAAGGCCCCCGCTACACCGTGCGCGACGTGGTCTTTGCTGGCGATGTTATCGACAGCGAAGACAAGATGCTTGAAGTCGTGCAGATGGACGACTGGAAAAAATCCGACAAGTACTTCTCCCTCACGGTCATGCAGGAAGACTCCAAACGCCTGACCGACTACTATTCCGATTACGGTTATGCTTTCGCCGAAGTGGACACCAAGGTCGTCAAGGCCGATGACGGCAGCGATCAGGTGGACGTGGGCTATGTGATCAACAAAAAGCAGAAGGTCTTCATCCGCCGTCTGTCTGTCGAGGGCAATACCAAAACCCGCGACAACGTCATCCTGCGCGAAATGCGCCTGGGCGACGGCGACATGTACGAAGGCGCCAAGCTGCGCCGCTCCAACGAGCGCCTGAACCGTCTGCACTTCTTCTCTGCCGTGGATATGGAACTGATCCCCACGGAGAACGAAGACGAAGTTGACCTCAAGGTCAAGGTCAAGGAAACCAATACCGGCGCCATCATGGGCGGCGTGGGCTACTCCAGCTACTACAGCGTGGGCGTCACCGCATCCGTCATGGAGCGCAACCTCTTTGGCCGCGGCTACTGGTTGCAGTTGCAGGGCTTCTTCTCCTGGCGTCGTACGTCGGGCGTGCTGTCCTTCACCAACCCGCGCCTGTACGATACCGATCTTTCTGTCGGCAACGACCTGTACTACACGCACGATTACTGGGACAACTTTACCAAGGACACCGTCGGCGACACCATTCGCCTGTCGTATCCCATTGGTGAATACACCAGCATAGGCGGCGGTTATCGTCTGGAACGTTATGTTCTTTACGATGTGGACGACGACGCCTCTCCCTACATTCGCGACTACAAGGGCACCAACTGGACAAGCGCCGTTTCTGGCCGCATCCTGCGCGACACTACGGACTCCAAGGAACGCCCCACCAAGGGTACCATTGCCCGCCTGTGGGCTGAATACGGCGGCGGCGGCCTCGGCGGCACAGACAACTTTATCAAGACTGTGGCCGACTGGCAGGGCTTCTGGTCCTTTAACCCGCAGAACACCATCCACTTGCGAGGTCGTTTGGGCGGCGTGTACCAGAATACCAACTCCAACGTCCCGGTGTTTGAACGCTTCTGGGTTGGCGGCATGGATACCATTCGCGGTTACTCCTTCTCCGACCTCTCGCCCCGCGACTACAAGTACAACGGCGACCAGATCGGCGGCGACCGCATGGGTGTTGCCAACGTTGAATACATCTGGACCTTCCAGAAAGACCTTGGCCTTGCTCTGGTTCCCTTCTTCGATGCCGGTTACAACATCGACAGCAAGACCATGGGCAACGACCTCAACAAATACATCGTCTGCTCCACGGGCCTTGAACTGCGCTGGCGTTCGCCCATGGGCGACCTTCGTATCGCCTACGGTATCCCGCTGGTTCAGGACTACGACAAGGAACGTGAATCCGGTCGCATAGAATTCAGCATGGGCCAGTTCTTCTAGCCCTCACTTCTGCCGCAGCAGCGGCAAAGATTCAGCGCGCCGGAGGCACAGTTTTCTGTGTATCCGGCGCGCTGCTTTTTCCATGCCCATGCCAAGGCTTATCAGCCGGCAAAAGAGGGCGTTTTGCCATCTTTGCGCTGCTGGCATACAATATGCTAACAATAACGCAGGCAAAACTTTAAAAGTCAAATTACCGACACCATCATGGCAAAAGGAAAAACCGTGGCCGGAAAAAAAGCCCAGCCCAAGGCTTCCGAACCAACTGGCAGCAACCAGATGCGCAGACTTGTTCCGCCTCTGGCCTTTCTGGTTGCCCTGTGCCTGATGGTCGTCTGCTTTTACGACTCCGGCTATACTTCCTTGCCGCCAACTGGCAAGCGCTACGATCTTGCCAAGGCAAATATTGAAACCCTGCGGCAGGACGAAAAGCGTTCGGGCCAGCGTGAACCGTGGGAAAATCTGGCTGCGGAGTTCCGCGCCATCTATGATGCTGATCCGGGCTGGCCCAACCGCCCTGCGGCCCTGTTCCGCGCTGCGGAAAGCCTGGAGGAGCTGGCCCGACGCTCGTTCGCCAAGGCTGATGCCCGCAAGGCCATTGAGTGTTATGAAGCTGTCGCCCAGCGCCATGCCGACAGCCGGCTTGCCGATGACGCCCTTTTTCGTGCGGCCAAGCTGCACGCCGCGTGGCTTAAAGACGACAAAGGGGCACTGGCCCTGCTTGAGCGCATCAAAGCCCAGTACCCCAAGGGAGATATGATTCAGGAGGCACTGGCCCTGGAAAAGACGCTTCAGGCCGCTGCCAACGGGCGCACCGCCCCAGAGGCGCGTCAGGTTTCCAGCACCGATGGCAAGGAACCCAAGGATGAGGCCGCCCCTGCAAAGGGAGCTTCTGCCCCCACGCCCAATACAGCCGCATCTTCCACAGCTGGTGGCGCTGATGCAGGAGGCCAGCTTGCCAAGGCTTCGGCCTTACAGTCCCTGCCACAAGCGGAACTTTTGCCCCGTTACCGCGAGGCCAAGACAAAAATGGATGCCCTGCGCGCCGACAAAGTCCGTTCATGCTGGCGTCAGCCTTGGGAAGAACTGACTGCTGAATTTCTGCGCATCTATACCAGCCGTAAAGACTGGGCCATTTCTCCCGGTGCGCTGTTCCGCGCTGCTGCCAGTCAGGAGGCTCTTTCAGACTGCTCGCATCTTGCAGATGAATACCGACAGGCGCGCGACCTCTATCTCAAGCTTGCGCAGGAATTTCCCAAAAGCGCCCTGGCTGACGACTCGCTGCTCCGCGCCGCGTCCATTGAGGCAGACCGCCTGAACCAGACCTCGGAAGCTCTGGAACTGCTTGACGCCATCATGGCCCTCTATTCCGGCGGCGATATGGTGGCGGAGGCGCAAACCCTGCGCACCCGCCTCACAGGCGCACCTGCAGCAACTGCCAGCAAGGCTGGCAATGCGCCGCAGGTTACCCGCCCGGTGGTTCAGTCCCTTTCGTGGAATTCGCTGAGCAAGAACAGCGTGGAGATTGTCCTTGAGCTGAGCGCCCCTGCCCGTTACACGGCAAAATTGAATACAAGCAGCGCAAAAGGCAAAAACAGGGCTGAGCAGGCATCCTTGCATGTCGCTCTGGAAAATGCCTCTGTGGAAAAGGATATTCGCAAGGGCGTGAATATCCGGGGCAGCCTTTTCAAGGGAATGAGCGTCAGCGACAGCAAGGGCGGCGAAACCGTGCTCCAGTTCAATTTTCAGGACGCTCGCCGCTTTGATGCCCGTACAGAAACCAACCCCTGCCGCATTATCCTGCGGGTGGCTGGCGGCAGCACGCAGTTGCCGCCTGTCAGCAACGCAAAAGCCGGATTCGCCGATGCGCAACCCGCAGCGGAAAACTCGGCAACAGTGGCCGATGCCAGCGGCACCCAGCCTGCGACCCCGCCCTCGCCGCGCCTGGTGCGCGATATGGCCCGCCAGCTCGGCCTGACGGTACGCACGGTATTTATTGATGCCGGACACGGCGGGCGGGACCCCGGCACCAATCACAACGGAGTGCTGGAACGCATCGTATCCCTTGACGTGGCCCTGACCCTGGGCCGACTGCTTGAGGCCAATGGCCTGGAGGTTGTTTACAGCCGCACTGCCGACAAGCATATCTCGCTGCGTGAACGCACCACCATGGCCAACGCCGCCGGAGCGGATCTGTTTGTTTCCATCCACGTCAACGCCAATGATGATCCTTCAGTGCAGGGCTTTGAAACATACTACCTCGATATTGCCAGCAATCCTGAGGCAGCACGCCTCGCCACCCTTGAAAATGCTGACGGCGACCACCGGCTCGGCGATATGCAGAAAATGCTCGCCGATGTCATGCTCAATGCAAGGGTGGACGAATCACGCCATCTGGCGCAAGATATTCAGCGGCTTTCACAGTTCCGTTTGAAGCGCCGACAGTATGATACAAAGGATAATGGCATCAAATCTGCGCCATTTATTGTTCTGCTCGGCGCACAAATGCCCGCAGTACTTGTGGAAATTGGTTACTGCACCAACAGGGAAGAAGCAGCAAGGCTTCTTACGCCCAAATACCGCATGACCCTGGCCGAGGGGCTTGCCGAGGGCATTCTTGCTTACAAGGACAAGCTTCTTAAGCGCAGGACGGTCCAGAATTCCTTGACGCAAGAAGGCGCTGGTGCTATGTGAGGCGAGTAATTTCAACTACGTGTCCCCGGCCTGTATCATAGCAAATGACTGTTCCTTTGGGCGCGTCTGATAATTATAGCTGTTTTGCCAAATGTATTGAACAGTTGCAAACAGCAGTGGCATCTTCTCTTACGGCGCGCGGGTCATCCCAGTTCCGCAAGGACGACATAACAAATCAGCATTGGGGAAGGAGAACTTTCATGCGCAAGGTTTTGATGACGGCTGTTGCGGTTGGCTTGTTGCTTGCCGGGCAAGTCTATGCTGCAGACGGCGGCGCCGTACCCGCAGCCAAGATCGGTGTTGTTGACATGCAGACCGTGGCGACGCAGAGCGTCCCTGCCCAGGCCGCCAAAACAACAATGGAAAGCAAGTTCGGCACTGAACGTAACGAACTTGAAAAACAGGGCGAAGCGCTGAAGAAAAAGGCCGATGCTCTGAAAAACCCCAAGGCCAGCGAAGAAAAGAAGCTGGACTTCATCCGCTCCAAGCAGGATCTGGATCAGAAGACCCGTAACTTCCTGCGCAAGGTTGAACAGGAAGAAGTGAAGCTTCGCCAGGACATGGTTACCCTGGTTTTCAGCGCCACCTATGAAGTTGCCCGCGCCAAAGGCTTCAACTTTGTGGTGGACGTCACCGCCGGTGGCGTGCTGTACGCCGACCAGTCCATGGATCTGACCCAGGACGTGCTGGCCGAAGTGAACAAGATCTACAAAGAAAAAGCCAACGACAAGAGCGGCAAAAAATAAAGCCCTCAGCCGTTAATTCTCAGGCCTCTCAACCCGGATGGGGCGAGAGGCCTTTTTTCATGCCGCCAACAGGCGGATAAGAACAACTCATCAGGAGGCCCCCATGCAGGATACCGCCCCCCAGAATACGGGCATGGACATACAGCGCATTTTGCGCCTGCTGCCGCACCGCTACCCCTTTTTGCTGGTGGACAGGGTTGTGGAATGCGTAGCAGGCTCGCACATCCGGGCCTATAAAAATGTTACGTTCAACGAACCTTTCTTTCAGGGGCATTTTCCCGGTGCTCCCATCATGCCCGGCGTGCTCATTCTGGAAGCTCTGGCCCAGACAGGCGGCCTGCTGGCCGTTTCCGGCATGGACAGCCTGGACGACAAGCTCTTTCTCTTCACCGGCCTTGATGGCGTAAAATTTCGCCGCCAGGTGGTTCCCGGCGACAGGCTTGACCTTGAATGCAGCAATCTGCGCATGAAACTCAAGCTCTGCAAAATGGAAGCCCGCGCCTTTGTGGACGGCAAGCTTGCCGCAGAGGCCCAGATTACCGCCGCCATCGGCGACAGGCCCAAGGGCTAGTTCCACAAAAGCTGGCCGCAATGTTTAAGGGGAAGGGATTAACAATCCCTTCCCCTTTCATTTTTCTGCCCTCCGGCGCAAGGCCATCTGCCCACAAGCAGACCGCACGACGGAATTTTTTACTGCTATTTGCCCTAAAAAAGCGAAAGGCTGTGCAGGGCATCCACCACATCTTCCACCGGCAGCGAATCAAGACAGGAAGTGTGAGGCCGTGGGTATTCAAAGCCCAGGTTGAGGTAGGCGTATGGCCCCTTGTGCGGCAAAAGTGCGCGCACATGACGCCCCACCGGCCCCCAGCGCAAGGGATTGGTCGGCCCATGCAGCCCCACTGTTGGTGCGCCCGCAAGCGCTGCCAGATGCATGGTGCCCGTGTTTACGGAGACTACAGCCGTGGCGCGGCTGAACAGCCAGGCAAGGCCTGCAAGCGATGTTCTGCCCGCAAGCGAAATCGCAGGACATTGGGGATGCGCCCGCAAAAAAGCGTCATTACGCGGGGCATCGGCTGGCCCACCGGTCAGGTAGACCTCAAAACCCTTGCTGCCCAGCAGTCTGGCCAGAGCATCCCAGCTGTCGGCAGGCCACTCCTTGAGCCAGGCATTGGAGCCTGAGGGCCACATGTGCAGAAAAACCCTCTGCGGCAAGGCATCGCCTATGTCGCCTGCTGGTTCCAGCCTGCCGCAAAGTTCAGCGGGCAGATCATCCGGCGGAGACTGCGGCAAAAGCAGGCGTGGCGCACCCTGAAGATCCGGGTACAGGGCGCGGCCCAGCTCCATGAAATTTTCCACCTCATGCCTGTCATTGCGATGAGGCACCTTGAAGCTATAGCCAAAGGCGCGGTGCTGCCCTTCCGTATCAAAGCCCACTGTGGTTCGGGCGTTGGAAAGATTGCTCAATATGGCCCCAAGCCGCGCCCACTGCGTGCTGTCAATGAGCACATCGAGACGTTGCTCGCGCAGCCATGCTACCATGGCAGAAACATCCGTCACCGCAAAAGACGCGCACTGGTCAATACCAGGGATCAGACTGACAGTGGCGGCATTGGCGCGGGACACGAGCAGGGCAATATGCACGTTGGGCAACCGCTCGCGCAGGGCGGTGATCAGCGCTGAAAGCAGCAGCAGATCGCCAATGGCTCCCAGACAGATAAAACCCACTCGCTGCGGCGCTGCGGGCACAGATTTTTTGCCCAGGCGCGCAACCGCGCTGCATGCCGCCAGGGGTATGCCCGCATAACGATCAAGCAAACGGTTAAGCCTGTTGCCGCGTTCTCCCATCAGTATGCTCCATACCCGGTTATGACCACAGGAATCGTTTTGGCCAGGATCCACAAATCCATCCAGACAGACCAGTTGTTGATATAATAGTGGTCATAGGCCACCCGTTCGGCATAGGTGGTATTGTTACGGCCAGAAATCTGCCACAACCCGGTAATGCCGGGCCGCACCATGCAGTATTCTTCATACACCGGGCCGTACTTTTGAACTTCGTTCTGCACAATGGGGCGCGGCCCCACAAGGCTCATATCGCCGATAACCACGTTGAGCAGTTGCGGCAGTTCATCAAGGCTGACCTTGCGCAAAATGCGGCCCACGCGGGTTATGCGCGGATCATGCTTGAGCTTGTGGTCTTTTTCCCACTCCGCCCGCAATTCAGGATCGTGCTCCAGCACTTCCCTGAGCACCATATCGGCCTTGTCCACCATGGTGCGAAACTTGAAAATCCGTATCTCGCGCCCCCCGTGGCCAATACGTCGCTGGCGATAAAATACCGGGCCCTTGCTGTCTAGGCGAATAGCCAGAGCCAGCAGCAAGCCAAGAGGCAGCAGCACAACACCGCCAAGGGCGCAGAACAGCACATCCATAAATCTTTTGACCCGCAGGCGGCGCTTGTCGCGCAGGTTTTGGCGCACCTGCAAGCCCACGGCAGTGCCAAGGTCGCGCGGGGTCAGCCAGTGCGCGCGGAAGCCATCGTTGAAGGAAGGCACCACAAGAATGCGCTCAAAATACCGGCTGGCTTCGGTAATATAGTCCAGGCTCTGCCCCTGATCCGCCTTTTGCAGAATCATGGCCATCGCCTTGGGCTTGGCCTGCGCCGTTTCCGCAAAGAGTTTGCGCACGTCGTCTTCACTGGTGGGCAAAGAATATATGGCGACCGGGTGCAACCCGCGCTCTGGGCGACGCTTGAGGTACCGCCAGAAGTCACGCCCGGCGTTGCCGCTGTCAAAAATTATCAGCGGTCTGCCCCACCAGCGGCGACGCATAAACAGGCGGCGGCAATAGCTGCGCATGAGCGGCAGGGTAAAAACAGTAGCCAGCCAACTGCCCGCAATAACAATCCGGGAATAGGTATCGCCTGCTTTTGAAAGGAAAAGCACTGCCAGAATGATGCCGTACATGAGGCTTGTGAGCTGGAACAAGGCCTTGAGTTCCCGGTGCGGAGGCAGACTTATGCTTTGATAAAGGCCAAGCCCGGCGGCCATCACCGGCCCCATGAGCAACAAGGGCAATGCCCCGCGGTACTGTGCAAAATCCACGTTGCCAAAAGCGGCGCGCACAAGAAAAACCACCAGGGCCGTGCCGAGGATGGTGAAAAGGTCAGCAAGACTAAGCAGGGTTTTTTGCGGGGAAAGCCCGCAAGCCAGAAGCGCCCTGACCCAGAGGGGATATTGTTTCATGAGGAGCGGCGCTGTGCCGATGGAACCGGCACCACGTTTGCGCACGGCAAGCCGCGCTGTTGCTGAAAACACAGATACTCAAACAATGTAATGTTATTCTCTTTCTTTACAAAGCACAATAATCCCCCCTTGCGATGCTGGCAGCCCCCGGCGGCCCTGTGACGCGGGCTATCGCCCTTGCGGCTTACCCTTATTCACGAAATGCCCTCGCTTTCGGGTCGACAAAGCCGACACCGGCTCGTACATTTCGGGCCGCCTCTGCCCCGGCGGCCCTGTG